>DATABM010000140.1:0-7657 GCA_036259555.1 Solirubrobacterales bacterium | reverse complement strand
CCCGAGTAGGCGTAGCCGCCGGTCGAGTAGCTCCAGGCGAGGGTGCCGTCGCGGGCGTCGTAGCTGTACACGCGGGCGTCGTTGTTGCCGGCGTAGACGCGGCCGAAGGCGACCGCCGGCGTCGAGTAGAACGCGCCCGAGCCACCGAAGCCGGGCCCTAGCGAGCCGCTCTGCCACTTCAGCTCACCGGTCTTCGCGTCGACCGCGTTCATATAGCCGCCGTAGTCGCCGACGTAGAGCGTGCCGCGGTAGTAGGCCGGGGCCGACTTGACCTCGCCCCCGAGCGAGGTCGCCCAGCGCACGTTGCCGTTGACCGTGCTGAGCGCGTACAGCTCGCCGCACTCGCAGCCGAAGTAGACGGTGCGCCCGATCACCAGCGGCGAGGACTCCGCCCGGCCCGGCAGCTCCTTCTTCCAGATCGTCCTGCCGGTGCGGGCGTCGAGCTTGACGACGTGACCCGGCACGAGATTGACGATGTAGATGCGGTGGCGGGCGTAGGCTGGCGAGGAGGCGTTGAGCCGTCCCACGCGTCGCTTCCACAGCACCTTGCCGGTGTCGGCGTCGAGCGCCCGCGCGAAGCCGTTGTTGTCGACGAAGTAGAGCCTGCCGCCGACGAAGATCGGCGGGAACTCGAGCAGCGGCCGGCCGGTGTAGCGCCACAGTTTGCGGAACGGCGGCTTGACGCCCTTGGCCGGCAGGTAGCGGGTGCGGGCGCGATCGAAGCCGAAGAAGGGCCAGTTGACCGTCCGCGCCTCCTTGGGCGCCTGCTTCGGTTTCTCCACGCGGAAGGGGACGTTCTCGTTGTGGACGTCGGGCGGCCGCTTCAGCAGCTCGTAGGCGAAAGCCACGCCGCCGGCGAGCAGAACGAGCGCCGCGCCCGCCACGACCAGGATCAGCTGCTTGTGTTCGCGCCAGATTCGCTTGCGCTGGCGCCACAGCCGCTTCCGGTCGCGCCACAGCCGCTTCACCTGCGCAGCTCCCACATCTCGATGTAGCCGAAGTCCCGGAAGCCGAGCCGCTCGTAGATCGGCGCCCCCGCCTTCGTCGCCTGCAGCGAGGCGGTGCGGACGCCGCGCTCGCGCGCCTCGGCGAGCGCGCGGCAGAGCAGCCAGCTCGCGGTGCCGCGGCCGCGGTGCTCGGGGGGCGTCGCCACGCCGGTGACGCAGGCGTCGTCGCCCACCTCGATGACGCCGACGCAGCTGACCGGCTCGCCGCCCGCGTACGCGGCGTGCCAGCGGATCGTCGTCTGCTCGCGCAGGCCCGCGCGGAAGCCGTCCGGCCCGTAGCCGTAGGCGCGGTCGTTCAGCTCAGCCGCCACCGCCGCCTCGCCCTCGCGCGCCACGACCCCCTGGGGGTCCGGCGGGGCCGCGGCGAGGTCGGTCAGCTCCAGCGCCATCGCCCGCGGTTCCGCGTCGAGCCGGTGCCCGCGACCGGCGAGCAGCGCAGCGGTCGCCCGGTCCTCGTCGGGCACCCAAACGGTCCAGGCCAGGATGCCGGCGGCGTCGTAGGTCTCGGCAAGCCCGTCCAGCTCCGCCTGCAGGACAGCCGGGTCCTCGTAGTAGACGGAGTTGAAGAGCGAGCGCTGCGGCGAAGCCGGGGTCACCGAGGCGAGCAGATCGTCACGACGAATCAGCTGCGAATCGGGATGACCGCTGCCGAATGCCTCGACCTCGTCGCGCAGGCCGGCGATCGCCCGCCGCCTCAGCTCCGCGTCGTCGATGCGCTGGCCCATCCGGGCCGGTCAACCCCCGACCGGCGCGCGCCGCTCGGCCTCGGCCGTCACCCCGTCCAGCAGCTGCCTGATCGCCAGCTTGGTGACCGCCACCACCGCGCCGCCGCCAATCGGAACGGTCGGCATCATCCGAACCACATAGACGATGTGGGTCCCACCGCCCACCCGGCTCAGTTCCACGGTGCCGACGTGGTCGCGAACCGGCACGCCGGAGAGGATCTTGTAGGAGAAGCGACTCGGCCGCTCGTAGACGATCACTTCCTCGCGCAGCGGCGGCCCGACCGACCACAGCGCCCGGATCGCCCCGACGCCGTTGGGTGCCGGATCCCCCTCCCGCTCCAGCTCCGCCCTGGGCAGGCGGGTGATCCGAGCGTAGCCCCGGTGGTCGGTGAGGACGTCGAAGACGACCTCGGCAGGCGCCGCGACGTCGCGCACGAATTCGAAGCTGGCCACGGCGGCAGCCTACCGGCGGCGGCTGCCGGGCCTCAGACGAGCTTCCAGCGCTGCGGGTCGGTCCGCTCGACAGCTTCGACCTCGCCGCCGAGCGCCAGGTGGTCGAGCGCGGACCGAACTATCTGCAGCGCCCAGGCGCTGGCCGGCGATTTGAGGTTCTCGGGGCCGATCAGGTCTGCGACCACTTCGAAGGCCGTGCGCTCGCCCTCGGCCAGCGAAGCTCGCACCTTGCCGAGCAGCTCGTCGACCTGCCGGCGCGCCTCGGCGATCTTGGCGGCCGGTTCGCGAAAGGTGCGGCCATGGCCCGGCAGGACGAGGTCGACGGCGAGCGGCTCGATCTCCTCGAGGCCGCCGAGGAATTCGCCGACGGGGTCGGGCGTGTGACCGTAGTCGAAGAAGAGGACCGTGCGGCCGAGCAGGTGGTCGCCGGAGATCATCAGGCGGCGCTCGGGCTGGTGGAGGACCACGTGCGAGGGAGCGTGGCCGGGCGTCTCGTGCACCTGCCAGGTCCCGAGGTCGGTTTGCACCTCAACGCCCGGCAGAAGGTCGCGGTGGGGCTCGACGATCGCGTCGATCCCGGTCTCGTCGTCTTCGGAGCGCGCCTGCCGGTAGCGCTCCAGCGCCGCGGGAGGCACGCCGCTCTCGCGGGCGACGCTGATCCGCTGCTCCAGGGCGGCGCTGGGGTCGTCGGCAAGCAGCCGCACGTGCTCCCAGGCGGGGTGCATCCAGAGCTCGCAGCCGGCCGCCTCGACGATCGGCGCCGCCAGCCCGTAGTGATCGGTGTGCGAGTGGGTGCAGACGACGAGGCCGATGTCCTCGAGTCCGAAGCCGGCCTGCGAGAGCGCCAGCTCGAAGTCCCGCAGCCGCCCCTTGCCGCCGATGCCCGTGTCGAAGAGCACGACACCCCCGTCGGCCGCGAGCGCCCAGACGTTGCCGTGCGGAACGCCGGGCCAGGGCAATGCCAGCCGCAGCCGCCAGGCACCCGGCAGGACTTTTTCGGTCCGCGGCGCCTCGGGCCGCTTGCGTTCCGCCATCGAGCCCGCATCCTTTCAAGCAACGGCCTTGCCAGGGTGGCGGGCGATGACGTCCGCCGCCATCAAGCAACCGCCTTGCCAAGATGGCGAGTGATGGCGTCAGCCGCCGAAACGCGCCGCTCGCGGGTCGCCGCCGTCATGCGGGAAGGCGAGCGGGTGACGCCGCTGGAGCTCTTCTTCGACCTCGTCTTCGTCCTCGCGCTGACGCAATGCACGGCGCTGATGGCGCACGAACCGACCTGGGCAGGCCTTGCCCGTGGCCTGCTCGTGCTCGGCGTGCTGTGGTGGACGTGGGTCGGCTACTCGTGGCTGACGAGCGTCGTCGATCCCGAGGAGGGCGCCGTGCGGGGCGCGATGTTCGCGGCGATGGCGGCGCTGCTGATCGTCTCTCTCTGCGTGCCGAGGGCGTTCGGCGAGGAGGCGCTCCTCTTCGCGCTGGCCTACGGCGTCGTGCGGGCCGGCCACATCGCGCTCTTCACGATCGCCAGCCGCGACGACGAGAGCCTGCGCCACTCGGTCAACGGCCTCGCGGTGGGGACGGCGGTCGGCGTGACGCTGCTCGCTGCGTCCTCGCTCTTCGACGGCGTGGCCCAGGGGGCGATCTGGGCGCTGGCGCTGGCCCTCGACGTCAGCGCGCCCTACTTCTTCATCGACCCGAGCGGCTGGAAGCTGGCGCCCGGGCACTTCGCCGAGCGCCACGGCTTGATCCTGATCGTGGCACTCGGCGAGTCGATCGTCGCCATCGGCGTCGCGGCCGAGCTGGGCCTAGACGCCGGCATCGTCGCGGCGGCGGTGCTCGGCATCGCCCTGGCCGCGGCACTGTGGTGGATCTACTTCGACGTCGTCGCGCTGGTCGCCGGGAGGCGGCTTGCGCAGGCCGAGCCCGGGCTGGTCCGGAACGAGATGGCGCGCGACTCCTACTCTTACCTGCACTTCCCGATGCTCGCCGGCATCGTCCTCATCGCGCTCGCCCTCAAGAAGACGCTCGCCCACGTCGGCGACCCCCTCGAGCTGGTGCCGGCGTTCGCCCTGGTCGGCGGGCTTGCCGCCTACCTGCTCGGCCATGTCGCTTTTCGATATCGCCACATCCACACGATCAACTGGCGGCGACTCACCCTGGCCGTCGTCTTCCTGGCGATGCTGCCGCTCGCCCTGGAGCTGCCGGCACTGGCCATGCTGGCGGTTGTCACGGCGCTGATCTGGGGGCTGATCGCCTACGAGACGCGCGGCTACGGCGAAGCGCGGGCGCGACTGCGCCAGGCCGAGCGGGCCGAGGTCTAGCGGCGCCGCAGCGACTGCTGGCGGCTAGACGGTCGAGAGGCCGATCGCCAGCAGGGGGAACGCCGCCAAGACTCCGAGGAAGGCGCCGATCGCGAGACCGGTAAGGGCCCCCGTGCTGCGGGAGCGTGCGCCGCAGACCAGCCCGACGAAGGTCGAGAAGAGGGCGATTCCTAGTCCGAGCCAGAAGATGTCGGGCATGGGCGGCGGCAGCCTATCGAAGCTTCACGCGGCCGGCTTGACGCGGAAACCCGGCCCGCCGGCGCCACGCAGGAAGCTTGCGGTCTGCGACTCCAGCAGCCAGGGCGCGGGGAGGTTTCCTTCGAAGAGCTCGAGGAAGCGACCGAAGAAGGCTGACGCTTTGTCGCAGGTGAGACCGCGGCGCTGCAGCAGGTAGACGTCATACGGGCCCTTGGGAAGACGCAGCGGGCCGATGCGGTCGGTGTGGAGTACCCGGAACGGCGCAGGGCAGAGCAGGCTCCCGGCCGGGTGAACGCCGTCGCCGCCCGCCTGTTCCGGCCCAGCCGTACCTCCACCTACCCGGGCGACGCGGAAGCCGACGCCGGGCGCCTGGGAAAAGGACGAGCTGGCAACGCCAACCCGCCAGCCGCCCGAAAGCCGGCCGTCGAAATCCTCGAGAAAGCTGGTGAAGAGCGCCGAGGCCTTGCCGCAGCTCAACCGTTCGGCGTCGACGATCGTGATCCGGTAGCTGCCTTTCGGCAGGGCAAGCCGGCCGATGTGGTCGTTGTGCAAGACCCGGAACGTCCCGGAGCACTGCACGGGGACGGCCTGGGCGCGATGCGGCGCGGCGGCCAGCGCGACGAAAGCGGCGATCGCGCAGAGCGCGGCGATAGCGGCGCGGCGGGCCATCGCTCGGTCCAGGGCAATCACCGCGTCGCATCCTATCCCCGACCGCGAGGGGGAGAGAACGACCGTGGTCGTCCTTTGTATCGCTATGCGGCACAAAGGACGACCCACGAGCGGAGGGCGAGGCGCTGGCGAAACTGGCAGCGCGACAGCACGGCGTTGTGGCGACCCGGCAGTTGCAGGCCATGGGCTACTCCCGCAGCGCGATCCGTAGGCGGGTGAACGGCGGACAGCTTCATGCGGTTCACCGAGGTGTCTACGCGGTCGGCCACACGAACCTGACTAGGCACGGACGGTGCATGGCAGCGTCGCTCGCTTGCGGCCGACGCGCGCTCCTCAGTCACCGCTCGGCGGCCTGGCTGTGGGATCTCGCGCGTGTGAATCCCCTGCCGGCTGACGTGATCGTCGAAACGTCGCTGCGACCCAGGGCTGGGATGCGGCTGCATCGGGCCCGCTCGTTGGCGCCGGCCGATCGTGGCACGGTCCGCGGCATTCCGGTCACCTCGCCGGCTCGGACCCTGCTCGACCTCGCGGCGCTCACGCCCACTGGGCGGCTCGAGGCGGCGGTGGAGCGCTGTGAGCTGCTGGGCCTGTTCGACCTGCGCGCCCTCGAGGACGTGCTCGCACGCAACCGCGGCCACCGCGCCGCCGGTCGCCTGCGGCGCGCCCTCGCGCTCTACCGCGAGGAACCTTCCTTCACTCGCTCTCCGCTGGAGCGTCGCTTCCTGAAATTCATCGACGAGGCCCGCCTTCCCCGGCCGGCAACCAACGTCTACGTCGAGGGCTACGAGTTGGACGCTTACTGGGAGCGCGAGCGCTTTGCCGTCGAACTCGACGGCTTCGCATGGCACCGCTCCCGCGCCGCCTTCGAGCGGGACCGGCGTCGACAGGAGGACCTCAAGCTGGCTGGGGTCGAGATGCTGCGGGTGACCAGCCGGCGGCTCGAAGAAGAGCCGGAGGCGCTGGCCGAGCGTCTCGCGACCCCTGCTCGCACGCCGCCGCTTCGGATGAGCGCCGATCCGAGTTACTGACCCCAGTGGACGATCGGCTCGCTCGTCTTCGTGCCGATCCCCCCTCCGTCGCGCTCGGCCGACACTCGTCTATCCCGACCCCGAGGAACGGGCAGGCGGAGCGCCGGCCCGAGGGCCGGCATGCGGAGCGCCGGTCCGAGGAACGGCATGCGGAGCGCCGACCCGAGGGCCGGCGCTCCATTGGAGAGATCTCCTCAGGCGCCGTCGCAGGCGTCTATGGGCATCCCCCCAAGCTCAGCGATAGGCGCCGCCGTGCTCCCTATTTCCGACGACCATGCGGTAGATGAAGAGGAGCAGCAACGAGCCGCCGATCGCGATCAGCCAGGTTCCGATGTCGAAGAACTCGTCGAGATCGCCGATGCCGATGGCGCTGGCGATGAATCCGCCTACCAGGGCGCCGGCGATGCCGATCAGGGTCGTAACGATGAAGCCCCCCGGATCGTCACCGGGCATGATCAGCTTCGCGATCGCCCCCGCCAGCAGGCCGAGCACAATCCAACCGATGATTCCCACGGTGAACTCCTTTCGCGGTTTGCAACCCCTTACGGCCCCATGAGTACCCCGCGTCCGAGACGGCCGAAACGGATAAATTCGTCCATGTGAGGATCCTTGCGTTCAGCGACCTGCACCGCGATCTGGGCCAGGCCGCCCAGCTGGTCGCAATGGCGGACGAAGCCGATGTCGTGATCGGCGCCGGCGACTTCGCCTCGGTGCACGAGGGGCTGGAGGAGACGATCGGCGCCCTGTCGACGATCGAGAAGCCGACCGTACTGGTGCCCGGCAACAACGAGACCGCCGATGCCCTGCGCGAGGCGGCGGCCGCCTGGGACGCGGCGACCGTCCTGCACGGCAAGGGCACGACGATCGACGGCGTCGAGTTCTACGGGCTCGGGGCCGGGATTCCGATAACGCCGTGGGAGTGGAGCTTCGACCTCAACGACGAGGCGGCAACCGAGCAGCTCGCCGCCTGCCCCGAGGGCGCGGTCCTGGTCCTCCACTCCCCTCCCCACGAACACTGCGACGCGAGCGGCGACGGCACCCACTTCGGCAGCGAGGCACTGCTGCGAGCGATCGAGGAGAAGCGCCCCAGCCTCGCCGTCTGCGGCCACATCCACGAGTCGTGGGGCTGTGAGAGCCGGATCGGGGAGACGCCGGTGCGCAATCTGGGGCCGAAGGGCACCTGGCTCGAGGCCTGATCCCCAGGGTCGATGCTCGACCAGGGACGCATCGCCCGCCACTCGAACGCCGTCGTCCGGAGATGG
>DATABM010000139.1:0-18801 GCA_036259555.1 Solirubrobacterales bacterium | reverse complement strand
AGCTGGCGGCGCTCGCCCAGCGGCCCGGAGACGAGGCGACCGCCGAGGCTGTGGAAGCGGTCAACGGGCTGCTCCGCCAGGTGGCGACCCCGGAGCAGCAGACCGAGCTGGAAGCGTCATCGCTCGACGCCTATCTGCTCGACACCGAACGCGAAGTCGACCGCCGCCGGCTGCTGCTCGCCGCCCGCGAGGAACCCTCGCTGCACGCCTTCCTGCCGCGGCGCGGCGACGGCGGGCTCTCGCTCTCGGCGTCGGACCTGACGCTGTACCTGACCTGCCCGCTGAAGTACAAGTTCGCGCGCGTCTTCGGCATCCCGCAGGAGCCGACGATCAACCAGCGCTTCGGCATCCTCATCCACAACGTCCTCGAGCGCTTCCACAAAGAGGGCGAGGAGGAAGGCCTGCCCCGCCTGATGGACCTCTTCGAGGCCGGCTGGCGCCGTTCCGGGTTCGGGACCAGCGACGACGAGCTGCAGTTCCGCGACCGCGCCCGCGAGGCGATGCGCCTCTACTGGGAGCGCGAGCGCGAGGCCGAAGGAGCGCCCGTCTGGCTGGAGCGCAAGTTCGACATCAAGATCGGCGAGCACCACGTGCGCGGCCGAGTCGATCGCGTCGATCGCCTCCCGGGCGGCGACCACGAGTTGATCGACTACAAGACCGGCGAGCGCAAGAACGAGGCCGACCTCGAGAGCGACCTTCAGCTGGCCCTCTACCGACTGGCGGCACGTGAGGCGTGGGAAGTGGAGGCCAGCACCGGCAGCTACTACTACGTCCTCGACGCCGAGAAGGTGGCGGCCCCGGTTCGCTCCGACGATGCCGAGCGAGTCGAGCGAACCGTCCTCCAGGTCGGCGAGGGCATCCTGGGCCAAGATTTCGAGCCGCGCCCGTCGCCGACCGTCTGCAGCTGGTGCGACTACCGACTGGTCTGCCCGGCGGCCGAGTCCTGATTAGACGGCTGCAAACCAGCGCCTGGCGTTGTCCTCGGTCGTCCGTCTGCGGGTCACGCACTTATGTGCGCTCCCCCTTGCCGTCCTCCCTGCGTCCTAGCCAGGCTTGATTTTCGCCGTCTGATGGGTGCGGCCGCTAGTTCTCGTCGCCGCGCCGCTGCTGCAGGAAACGCTGGAACTCGCGCGCGATCGTGTCGGCGGAGGGAAGCTCTCCCGCTTCTTCGCCGAGCTGCTCGACCTGCACCGCCTCGATCCGCTCGACCAGTTCCGCGATCTCCGGGTTGGCGGCAACCGCGCGGCCGATCTGCTCCTCGTAGCTCTCCGCTTCCTCCTCGAGCTCGCCCGCGTCGACGGCGATCCCGGTCAACCCCTCCAGGCGCCGCAACAGCGCCAGCGTCGCCTTGGGGTTTGGAACCGCAGCGACGTAGTGCGGTACGGCAGCCCACAGCGAAGCGGAGCTCATGCCCAGCTGACGGCAGCAGTCGTGAAGGACGCCGACGATGCCGGTTGGGCCCTCGTAGCTGGAGCGCTGCAGGTCGAGATCCTCGATCAGCTGCTCGTCGGAGGCGAGGGCGGTGATCGGCACAGGCAGCGTGTGAGAGACCTCGGCGACGAGCGCCCCGAGGGTGATCACCATCTCGACGCCGAGCGCGTCGGCCGCGGTCGCGACGGTCTCCGAGAAGGTGCGCCAGCGCAGGTTCGGCTCGGTGCCGTCGAAGAGCACCAGGTCCCGCTCGGCGCCCGGCACGCGGACGGCGATCAGGTCGTTCTGGGGCCAGTCGATGCGGCGCGTCTGGCCTTCGCTGAGCATGATCGTCGGTCGGGTCGACTGGAAGTCGAAGTACTCCTCCGGGTCGATCTCGGCGATCGGCTCGGGGTCGAACGACTCGGCCAGGGTCTCCAGGGCAGCCGAGGCGACGCCGGCGGCGTCGTTCCAGCCCCGGAAGGCGCAGATCAGCAGCGGCGAGCGCAGCTGCGGCGCGTCTCCCACCCAGTTGAGCGACTCCATCCGTTGAGCGTAGAGCACCCCGGCGGGGGGGTCGTCAGGAGGGGGCCGCCCACGCGCGGCGCACCAGGCCGTAGGCGACGTAGAGGGCGAGCGCGGCGAAGGAGAGCTCCAGGGCGCGCTGGGGAACCGAGTTCGCGACCACGACGCCGACCAGGACCCCGAGCGGCGAGAGCAGGCCGACCGTCGCCGCGTCCCGCAGGTCGACGTTGCCGTAGCCATGCTGCCGCCAGGTCCCGACCAGCGCGACGAGGACGATCATCAACAGCGACGTCGACTCCGCGTCGACCTGGTCGAGGCCCAGGAAGATGGTCAGGGCCGGCACGAAGAGAACGCCGCCGCCGACCCCGACCAGGCCGCCGGCCATGCCGCCCGCTACCGCGACGAGCGCGGCCAGCAGCTCATCCACGGCGCAGCCTTCGTCTCTCTCGCCCCTCGCTCATGGGACGATCAGCTCGATCGCGATTCCGACCAGCAGCGCGGCGAAGAGGAGCGAGACGGCGCGTTGCGGGATGCGCTGCTGGATCGCGGTGCCGAGCACGACGCCGCCGATCGCCGGGATCGAGAGCAGCAGCCCCGTCTCGAGGTGGACGTTGCCGTAGATGCCGCCCTGTGCGGCGGCACCCAGCAGACCGATCGCCACGATCGCCGCCAGGCTCGTGCCGGTGGCGAGCCGCTCGCCGTAGCCGAACCAGAGGATCAGCAGGGGCACGATGACGGTGCCGCCGCCGACGCCGAAGAGACCGCTGAAGACCCCGGCCAGGGTGCCGATCGCCGCCAGCTTCAGGAGTCGGTCCGTGGGCACCGGAGGCGATACTAGAGCCGTGCCTAGCGAGCGGGGAACGCGAGCAGTCGCCGAGAACGGGCTGCTGGAGCCGTTCTCGGCCGCGCCCGAGCGGGCCGCCCTGCTCACCGACATCGACGGCACGCTGGCGCCGATCGTGCCTCGGCCCGAGCAGGCCGCGGTCCCTGCGAGGGCAATCGAGATCATGCGCGGACTGAGCAAGCGATTCGCCGTGGTCGGCTGCGTCTCCGGCCGTCGTGCGATGGACGCGCGACGGTTGGTGGGACTGGCCGAGTTGTCTTACGCGGGTAACCACGGGTTGGAAGTGCTCTGGCCGGGCGAAGCGGGCGCCAAGCCGAGCCAGGGCGCCTTGGAGTGGCAGCCCCGCGTCGGTGAGTTCGTCGCCGGCCTCGACGGCGGGCAGCTCGGCGCCGCCGAGCTGCGACTGGAGGACAAGGGGCCGATCCAGGCGCTGCACTGGCGCGGCGCAGAGGACGAGGCCGCGGCAGGGGCGCGGGTGCGAGAGATAGCGGCCGCCGCGCAGGCCGACGGCCTCGCCGTCCACTGGGGCCGGAAGGTCCTCGAGCTGCGCCCGCCGGTGGCTATCGGCAAGGACATCGCGGTGGCCGAGCTGCTCTCCCGCGAGCGGCCGGGCCACGCGATCTACGCGGGCGACGATCACACCGATCTCGACGCTTTCGCAGGGCTCCGCGCGATGCGGAAGCGAGGCGAGCTGGAGAGCGTCGTCTGCGTCGGAGTGCTGTCCGCCGAGGGACCGGACGAGCTCGCTCGCGAGTCGGACCTGACGGTCGACGGCCCCGCTGGCTGGCTCGAGATCCTCGAGTCCCTGGCGA
The DNA here is from genome assembly GCA_036259555.1 of Solirubrobacterales bacterium. Classification (GTDB taxonomy): domain Bacteria; phylum Actinomycetota; class Thermoleophilia; order Solirubrobacterales; family 70-9; genus VRUE01. The sequence goes on along the minus strand of DATABM010000139.1, from coordinate 15,210 downwards.
AGTAAGGAAGCGCCGTGCCCTACACCGATCTCCTCCGCCTCACCGTCTTCCTGACCGGCGCCGAGGCGACCGCGCTCGGTGCCGTCTCGGCGATCGCGGCCGCGCAGGCGAACGATGCGACGACGCTCCTGGTCGCCGCCGTGTGGTGGACGACCGCACTGGCCGTCGGAGCGCTGCTCGGGCGGCCCGACAGGGCACCCGACGGCGTGCGCGACGCGCTTGCCCGGGCCCGCACCGCCACCTCGCTGCCGCCGGAGACGCCGGCCCGCATCGCCACCGGGCGACTCTGGCCGATCGGGGTCACCGCGGTTGCCGCCGGGGCGCTCGGCGTCTTCCTCCCCGGCGTGGCGGCGATCGGCGCCGGCTACGCCCTTCTAGTCTCCCTCGCCCTGCGCAGCCGCGAGGCCGCCGTGCTCGGCATCGAGCAGCGCGACGGCGTCAAGTTCTACGTCGTGCCGGGCTCAGCCCTGCGCCCGATCGAGCTGGTGCGGACGCCGGGGCTGAGGAGCGACCCAACATAAACCGCCGCCTCCTCCGCTTCGCGTCCGGGGCGGCGGCTATCGCCATATCAGCGCCGCTCGCGAGGAATCAGATCGTGACGCTCGCTAATCGCCACTTCGCAGGAATTCCTTGATCTCCGCCCACGATCGCGTGTTCGCCACCTGGTCGGGCGTCAGCCAGGCGCGGCGGGCGGTGGCGATGCCGTAGGCGATGTTGTCGAGGGTCTCGACGCCGTGGGCGTCGGTGTTGACGACGATGTGGACGCCGGCTTCGGCGGCGAGGCGGGCGTGGTGCTCGGAGAGGTCGCGGCGGTTGGGGTTGCCGTTGATCTCCAGCATCGTGCCGGTCCGAGCCGCGGCGGCGGCGATCGCCTCGATGTCGACCCCGTAGGGCTCGCGGCGGCCGATCAGGCGGCCGGTGAGGTGGCCGATGCAGTCGACGCCAGGGTTCTCGATCGCGACAAGGATGCGCTCGTTCATCTGCTCTTCGGAGACCGAGAAGGAGGTGTGGACGCTGGCGACGACCCAGTCGAGGGCGTCGACCAGGTCGTCGGGGTAGTCGAGCGCGCCGTCGAGGCCGATGTTGATCTCGCTGCCGGAGAGCAGCGTGAAATCCCCCGGGTTGGCCTCGTTCCACTCGCGGACCTGCTCGATCCGCTGCCAGAGCTGCTCGGCGGTGACGTGGTTGCCGAAGCCGTGCGTCGCCGAGTGGTCGGTCACCGCCAGGTACGAGTAGCCGCGATCGCGGGCGGCGGCGGCCATCTCGCCGAGCGTGTTGCGACCGTCCGACAGCGTCGTGTGCGAGTGCAGGTCGCCCCGGATGTCGCCGACCGCGATAAGCCGCGGCAGCTCGCCTTTCCGTGCCGCCTTCAGCTCGCCGCGGCCCTCGCGAAGCTCGGGCTCTATGTACGCGTAGCCGAGCCGCTCGTAGACCTCCTCCTCGCTCGCGCAGAGGACCGTCTCGCCGCTCTCGGTTTCGGTGATCCCGTGCTCGGAGACCGAGAGGCCTCGCCTCACCGCGTCCTCGCGCAACTGGATGTTGTGGGCCTGCGATCCGGTGAAGTGGTGGAGCAGGTTGCCGAACGCCTGCGGGGCGACGATGCGCAGGTCGACCGAGATGCCGTTGTGGGTCTGGGCACGGACGCCGTTGGCGCCCGGGGCGCCGGCGGCGGCCACCAGCGGATGGCCCGCGAGGTGCTCGGCCAGCGCCGCGGGCTCCTCGGCGGTGGCGATCAGGTCGATGTCCTTGCACGTCTCCCCCCAGCGGCGCACGGAGCCGGCCACCTCGACCCGGTTGGCGGCCGGATGCTCGCGCAGCGCGGCTGCCAGCTCCTCGGCGATCGGCCGGACCTTGGAGAGCAGCAACCGGCCCGGACCCTGACCCGGCTCACCGAGCCGCTCGAGCGCCGCCAGGACGTTTTCCTCGACCTTCGGGCCGAGACCCTTGACGTCGCGGATCCGTTCCCCCTCGGCCGCCTTCTTGAGGTCCTCCAAGGAGCAGATCTCGAGCTCGTCGTAGAGTCGCTTCGCCGTTTTCGCCCCCAGCCCCGGCACTCGCGTCACCTCGATCAGGGTCGGCGGGAACTTCGCTTTGAGGCGCACGGCGGCAGGGATCTGGCCCGTGTCGAGCAGCGCACCGATCTTCTCGGCCAGCGTCTTGCCGACTCCCGGGATCTCGGTTGCGCGGCCTTCGCGCGCCAGCTCGGCGACCGCCACCGGACTCTCGCGAATCGCCTTGGCGGCCGTGCTGTAGGCGAGGACCCGGTATTTGACCGCCCCGTCCAGCTCGTAGAGGACGGCCAGCTCGTCGAAGGCGGCGGCGATCTCGGCGTTGGTCACAACCGGCAAGCTAGCGGGGGCGCGAATAGGATCGCCGCGCATGCGACCGGGCACCTCGGAGCGCGGACCGGCCTGGCTCGTCCTGCCGACCTACAACGAGGCGGAGAACGTCGAGCCGTTCGTGGCGGCGGTGCTCGCGAAGCTGCCGCCCTCCGCCCGCGTGCTCATCGTCGACGACAACTCGCCGGACGGCACCGGGCGGATCGCCGACCGGCTGGCCGCCGAGCGTGAGAGCGTCAGCGTCCTGCACCGGCCGCGCAAGGAAGGGCTCGGCCCTGCCTACATCGCGGGCTTCCGGCGGGCGCTCGCCGAGGGGGCCGGCTACGTCCTCGAGATGGACAGCGACTTCTCGCACGAGCCCGCCTATCTGCCCCGCCTGCTCGACGCCGCTGCGCGCGTCGACCTCGTGATCGGCTCCCGCTACGTGGAGGGCGGCGGCGTCGGCGACTGGGGGCCGCTGCGACGGACGATCAGCCGCGGTGGCAGCGCCTACGCGCGAACGGTTCTCGGCGTCGAGGTTCGCGACCTGACGGGCGGCTTCAAGTGCTTCCGCCGCGAGGTGCTGGAGGCGATCGACCTCGACGCGGTTCGCTCCCGCGGCTACGCCTTCCAGGTGGAGCTGACCTATAGAGCGATCCAACGGGGCTTTACCGTGGCCGAGGTCCCGATTGTCTTCCGTGACCGCCGCGTGGGCGCCTCGAAGATGAATCGCGCCATCGTCCTCGAGGCGATCTGGCGGGTGCCGCTTCTACGCTTCGCGGGTAGGCAGAGGATCTAAGTGCGCCGGCACCCCTCGACGGCGTCGCTATACTTTCTGAAGTATTGAGCGCTGAACCACGACCAGCAGGAGACCGATCCCAGTGACTGGCAAGCTCGCAGCGGTTACCGACGCCACCTTCAAGTCCGACGTCCTCGAGGCCGACGGCCCTGTGCTGGTCGACTTCTGGGCGCCGTGGTGCGGCCCCTGCCGCGTCGTCCACCCGGTGCTCGAGGAGATCGACGCCGAGCGCGACGACCTGAAGATCGTCTCGCTCAACGTCGACGAGAACCAGCAGACGGCGGCGCAGTACGAAGTGCTGTCGATCCCGACGCTGCTCCTCTTCAGGGACGGTGCGATCGCCAAGAAAGTCGTCGGCGCGATGCCGAAGCGGCGCCTCGAGGCCGAGCTCGAGCCGGCTCTGGCCTAGCGCGGCAGACGTCGCCCGGGTCGCCTAGGCTGGGCGGCATGCCGTTCGTTCACATCCACTGGTACGAGGGCCGCAGCAACGAGCAGAAGGCCGAGATCGCGAAGCGGATCGAAGCGGCGCTGGTCGAGGTCGCCGGCGTGCCCCCCGACCACTGCTGGGTGAAGTTCTCCGACTCCTCGAAGTCCGACTTCATCATCGGCGAGCCGGAGGACTAGCCCCCTGCCGGCGGGCGAACCTTGACCGGCTTCCTGTGGCCCGCGACCCGCGTCGCCGCGAACCTGATCGTGATCGGGACCGCGGTCGTGCTCAGCCTCTGGCTGCTTTCGCAGCTTCGCATCGTCGTCGTCCCGGTGCTGGTGGCGGTGCTCGTCGCCACGCTGCTGGTGCCGCCCACCGATCACCTGCGCCGCCTCGGCGTGCCGAGCGCGATCGCCACCGGTTTCGTCATGTTGCTGAGCGTGCTCGGGCTGGCAGGGATCTTCGCCCTGATCGGCCCCCCGTTCATCGACCAGTTCGACGAACTCGAGCAGAGCGTCGAGGAGGGTATCGACGAGGTCGTCGGCTGGCTCGTCAACGGGCCGCTGCACCTCCAGCGCGGCGAGATCGACGACGCGATCGACCGCGGGCTCTCGACGCTCGGCGAGCAGAGCGGCTCGATCGGGCAGGGCGTCCTCTCCGGGGCCTCCCTGCTGGCGGAGATGATCGCCGGGCTGCTCCTCCTCATCGTGCTCGTCTTCTTCTTCGTCCACGACGGTCGCAGCATGTGGAGCTGGGCCGTGTCGCTTGCCCCCAAGCGCCATCGCGAGACGATGGACGGCGCCGGGCGCGAGGTCTGGGTCGCCGTCTCCGGCTACATGCGTGGCGTCGCCCTGATCGCCGTGGTCGACGCCGTTTTGATCGGGATCGCGCTGGCGCTGATCGGCGTGCCGCTGGTCGTGCCGCTGATGGTCGTCGTCTTCCTCGGCGCCTTCATCCCGCTGGTCGGCGCCTTCGTCGCCGGCGCGGTCGCCGTCTTGGTCGCGCTGATCAGCGAGGGCATCGTGGCCGCCGGCCTGGTCGCGGGCGCGATCTTCGTCATCCAGCAGGTCGAGGGCGACCTCCTCTACCCCAACATCGTCGGCCGCGTGATCCGCCTCCACCCGGTGGCGATCCTGCTCGCCCTCACCGCGGGCACGGTCGTCGCGGGGATCGTCGGCGCCCTGCTGGCGGTTCCGATAGCCGCAGCCGCCTGGGTCGCCTTCGACTACGCGCGAAACGGGGCGCCCCAGGCGAGCGGCTCCTAAACCTCGCCCAGGGAACGTACGGCACGGGACGAGGTCGCCGATAAACACCGCGTCTTCTAAGATCTCCCAGGTGCGCGGGAACGGCCAATGATGCTCCGGGGAAGAGCGCGAAGGTCGGCCGCACTGTTAGGGGCTCTCGTTCTATCGCTCGCAGGCCTCACGAGTTGCGGTGGCAACGACAGCGACGCAGGCCGCTCGGATGTGGCCACCGACGCCCCGGGCCCGAACTTCAAGGCTCTTACCGACGGATGCAGGCCCAACCAAGCCGCCGCTAGCGTGGAAGGCTTCCTCGATGCGGTCGCCATCCAAGATCGAGAGGGCGCGCTGAACCACGTCGCGGAGGCCCCTGAGCTGATCGGCCTGACGATCCAACGGGTGGGCAGCCCTCCCCCCGAGCAGGGATGGGGGCACCAGACACCGCGCCAGGCGTACCGGCAAGCAGCGGCGGCCGTCGCGGGCCCGGCCGCCCCCCGCCTGCTCGCGGCGGCGACCGGTCCAATCGCGCCCTTCGAGGCCGACTCCCGGTACGAGACCCCGCCAGGCGACAAGGCTGGCGTCGAAATCGTCGTGATCGCCGGGCAGCGGTCCCTCTCGGGGAAGGTCGGGCTCCACTGTGCCAGTGGTCGCATCTACGTCGGCGCACTCTCCCTGCAGCAAGGTCTGCGGAAGCAGCAGCACTGCGGTCGCCAGATCACGCGGCGACTCAGGAGGCCTGCAGTTTGCGAAATCTAACCCTGGCGGACGCTGCCGCCCGTCACGACCGGCTGAGGTCGATCCGAAGCTCGCGGCCGTCGATCTTCGCCGCCGCACCGTCGTCGGCGCCGTCGTAGGCCACGGAGGTGGCGAGGACCTCACCGACGACGTAGTCCTGGTGGGCGCGGGCGGCAGCCAGCAGCTCGTCGTCGCCGCCCAGGGTCAGCGCGATGCGGTCAGTGATCTCGAGGCCCGCCTCTTTGCGGGCGTTCTGGACGGCGTGGACGACCTCGCGCGCCAGGCCCTCGCGCCGCAGCTCGTCGTCCAGCTCGAGCTGGAGGGCGACTGCGTGGCCGGCCGCCGCCTCGACCTCGTAGCCCTCCAACGGCTGCAGTGCCAACGTCACGTCGTCGGCCCCCAGCGCGTGCTCCTCGCCGCCCACGTTGATCCCGACCTGGCCGCCGTCGGCCATCACGTCGGCGACGCGGCGGGGATCCAGCGCCTCGACCGCGGCGGCCACCTGGGGCATCCGCTTGCCGAAGCGCGGGCCGAGCGCCCGGTAGTTGGGCTTTACGGCGTAGCTGACGAGCTCGGCCTCCTCGGTGACGAAATCGAGCTCCTTGACGTTCAGCTCGGCCTTGACGAGGTCGGCGCGCGCGGAGATCGCCTCGCGCTCGGCGTCGTTGGCGACGATCACCGCGCGCCGCAGCGGCTGGCGCACCTTGACCTTGGCCTGGGCGCGCGCCGCCCGGCCCAGCTCGACGGTGAGGCGCACCGCCTCCATCGCCGCCTCCAGCTCCGGGTCGGCCAGCGCGGTGTCGGGCTCGGGGAAGTCGCGCAGGTGGACCGAGTCGGGCAGCTCGCCGATTCGCTCCTCGGCGCCGCCGGCCAGGTTGACGTGGATCTCGTCGGCCAGGAAGGGCGTGAAGGGAGCCAGCATCGCCGCCGTCTCCAGCAGGCAGTGGCGCAGCGTCGCGAAGGCGGCTCGGTCGCCATCCCAGAAGCGCCGCCGCGAGAGGCGCACGTACCAGTTCGACAGCTCCTCTACGAAGGCGGCGATCTCGCGGCCGGCAGCGGTGCAGTCGAAGCCGTCCATGTGCTCGCGGACGGTGGAAATCGTCCCCTGGAGTCGAGAGAGCGCCCACCGATCAAGGTCTTCCCCGGGCACCCCCGGACGCGGGAGCAACGCCGAATCCGTATCTGATTCCTTTGGCGTTGCGAGAGCGGAAGAGGCAGCCGTATGTGGCGGGGCGGCCGGGTCCGGGAAGTCATGAGGCTGCAGGTTCTCCGCGTTCGCGTAGAGGACCCAGAACGAGTACGTGTTCCAGAGGGTCAGCAGGAACTGGCGCACCGATTCGCCGACCGTGTCGACCGAGAATCGGTACCCAGACCAGGGCTGCTGCGCGGTCAGGTAGTACCAGCGGAAGGCGTCGGCGCCGTGGCGCTCGATCACGTCCCACGGCTCGACGACGTTGCCCCTGCTCTTCGACATCTTCTGCCCCTCGGGGTCGAGGATCAGGCCGAGGCAGACGCAGTTGCGGTAGCTCGAGGTGTCGAACAGCAGCGTCGACTCGGCGAGCAGGGTGTAGAACCAGCCCCGGGTCTGGTCGATCGCCTCGCAGACGAAGTCGGCCGGGAAGCGCTCCGCGAACAGCTCCTCATTCTCGAACGGGTAGTGGAACTGCGCGAAGGGCATCGCGCCGCTGTCGTACCAGGTGTCGATCACCGACTCGACCCGGCGCATCTCGCCGCCGCACTCCTCGCAATCGAGGACCACGTCGTCGATGTATGGGCGGTGGAGGTCCTCTGGAACCTCGCCGCGCGCCCGCGCGCGCAAATCGGCGACCGAGCCGGCGCAGAATCGCCCGTCGCAACCCTCGCCGCGGCACTCCCAGATCGGCAGCGGCGTCCCCCAGTAGCGGTCGCGGGAGAGCGCCCAGTCGACGTTGTTCTCCAGCCACTTGCCGAAGCGTCCATGCTTGATGTGCTCGGGGTGCCAGCCGATCTGCTCGTTGTTGGCGAGAAGATGGTCTTTGGCCTCCGAGGTGCGGACGTACCAGCTCGACTTGGCGTAGTACAGAAGCGGCGTGCCGCAACGCCAGCAATGGGGATAGGCGTGCTCGTAGCGCTCAGCGCGAAAGAGGCGGCCGGCGCCGTCGAGGGCGGCGACTATGTCGGGGTCGGCGTCCTTGACGAAGCGGCCGGCGAAGTCGCTCACGCGCTCGTCGAAGGTCCCGTCGGGCCGCACCGGGTTCTGCAGCTTGAGGCCGTGGCGCACTCCGAAGGCGAAGTCGTCCTCGCCGAAGGCGAGCGCGGTATGGACGAGGCCAGTGCCGTCCTCGGTGGTGACGAAATCCGCCGCCTGCACAGTGTGACCGCGCGGGCCGAAGTCGGTGACGTAGTCGAAGGGGGGCTCGTAGGCGGTGCCGATCAGGGCCGCGCCCGGGAAGTGGGCGAGCACCTCCGCCTCCTCGCCGAGCACGCGCTCGAGCAGCGGCCGGGCGACGATCAGCACCTCGTCGCCGAGGCGGGCGCGGACGTACTCGATCTCGGGCCCGGCGGCCACTGCGGCATTGGAGATCAGGGTCCAGGGCGTCGTCGTCCAGACGAGCAGGCGATCGCCGGGCTCGAGCGGCGACTCCGGGATCTCGTCGCTCGGCGGCACCTCGCGGATCGGGAAGCGGACGTAGACGCTCGGGTCCTCGACGTCCTTGTAGCCGAGCGCCACCTCGTGCGAGGAGAGCGCCGTGCCGCAGCGCGGGCAGTAGGGCACGACCTTGTGGCCCTCGTAGAGCCGCTCCGAGTCCCAGAGCCGGCGCAGCGACCACCAGACCGACTCGATGTAGTCGTTCTCCAGCGTCACGTAGGGGTCGTCGAGGTCGATCCAGAAGCCGATCCGCTCGGTCAGCCGGTTCCACTCCTCGACGTACTCGAGGACCGACTCGCGGCAGCGACTGTTGAACTCGGCGATCCCGTACTCCTCGATCTCCTGCTTCGAGGAGATGCCCAGCTCCTTCTCGACCTCCAGCTCGACCGGCAGGCCGTGGCAGTCCCAGCCCGCCTTGCGCGGCACCCGGTAGCCGCGCATCGTGCGGTAGCGGGGATAGACGTCCTTGAAGACCCGCGAGAGGACGTGGTGGGAGCCGGGGCGGCCGTTGGCGGTCGGCGGCCCCTCGTAGAAGCTCCAGACCTCGGCACCTTCGCGGTTGGCCAGCGAGCGGGCGAAGACGTCGCTCTCGCGCCAGCGCGCCAGCACCCGCTCCTCCAGGTCGGGGAAGGACTGGCGCGGGTCGACGGGCTTGAAGCCAGGCATGGGCGGCTGATTCTAGGAGCGGCTACGCTCCGCGCCGCATGCCCGTCTTCCCGCTGAACGGAAAGGTCGCGCTCGTCACCGGCGCCGCGCGAGGGATCGGCTTCGAGACCGCCCGCCATCTCCACGCCCGCGGCGCCTCCGTCGCCGTCGTCGACCTCGTGCCCGACGAGGCGCGCGAGGCGGCCGAGCGGATCGGTCCGCGGGCGATCGGGATCGGCGCTGACGTGACCGACATGGGGGCGATGCAGGCCGCGGTGGCCGAGGCGGTCGAGCGCTTCGGCGGCCTCGACGTCGCCGTCGCCAACGCCGGCATCGCCCAGTCGCAGGTCGCGACCATCCGCGGCATCGGCGCCGAGGAGTGGGAGCGCGTCGTCGAGGTCGACCTAATGGGCGTCTGGCGCACCGTTCGCGCCGTGCTTCCGCAGATCGTCGAGCGCAAGGGGCACATCGTCGTCACCGGCTCGATCTACTCGTTCGCCAACGGATTCCTCAATAGCCCCTATGCCGTCTCCAAGGCGGGGGTGGAGGCGCTGGGAAGGACCCTCAGGGCCGAGCTGATGCCGCTGGGAGCGAGCGCCGGGGTCGTCTATTACGGCTGGGTCGACACGAAACTGGTCCGGGACGGCTTCGAGCGCAAACACTCCGAGCGCCTGCGGGAGAACGCCCCCGCATGGCTGCTCAAGCGGATCCAACCCGATGAGGCCGGCGCCGCGACCGTACGTGGGATCGAAGCGCGGGCGTCCCGCATCTTCGCGCCGAAGTGGTGGCGCTACGTCTCGACCCTGCGCGGCCTGATCAACCCGCTGCTCGACCGCCGCTTCGAGCGCGACCGCCGCATGATCCAGACGGTCCGCGAGATCGAGGCAGAGGCGGACGCGCAGGGCGCGGCGGCGGTCGCCTCGGCCTCGCGCTAGCGCGGATAGTCAGGTTTTCGTCGCATACCGCCAGAAAGAAGACTGACGCTCAGCGCGGGCGAGTCAGCTCCTCGAGCAGGAAGACGAACGACTCGTAGCGCTCGCCGGTGGCGCGGCTGAGGCCGATCTCGCAGGTGCGGTTGCTGGAGAGGCGAGCGTCGAAACGGTGGCGGGCCAGCTCCTCGGCCTGCGGACGGGTAGCGGCGGCGGTCAGCTCGGGGTGGGTGATGCCTTTGTCGCCGGCGAAGCCGCAGCAGGTCGCCGACGGCGGCACGTAGACGTCATCGGCGAGCTTGGCGGCGAGCGAGCGCAGTCGCGGCGCCAGGCCCATGTGCCGGGTCGCGCAGGTCGGGTGGAGGGCGGCGGCGCCGACCTTGCGGTTCACCTCGAGATGCGGCAGCAGCCGGTCGTGCGCCCAGGCGACCGAGTCGAGGACCTGGATCCCGGCCAGCCGCTCGTCGATGCCGGCAACCGCCTGCGTGCACGAGGCGGCGTCGATCACCACGGGAAGGCGACCGTTGTCGGTCCACTCCTTCAACCGCTCGGCCATCTCTCCGGCCTTGTGGGCGTGCGCGGCGGCGAAGCCTTTCGAGCTCCAGGGCAACCCGCAGCAGCTACCCGCCAGGTCGTCCGGGATCCAGAGCGGCAGCCCGGCCCGCTCGGAGACAGCGACCAGCGCCTCGGCCACCGTCCGCCGACGGGCCGATTTCGACGGCCCGAGCGGCGTTTTCGTCCCGTCGGCGGCAGGGGAGGCGAAGATGCGGTTCGTGCAGGAGGGGAAGTAGACCGCGGCGGCGTCCTCGCGGCGCGTCTCGGGCAGCTTGGCAGAGGCGGGGGGCGGCAGCGCTTGGCCGCGCTTCGTGCGCCTGGCCAGCGGGCCGCCGAGCCGCAGCGCTGCGCGCGAGGCCGCTTCGACCGCTCCCCATCGCTTCGCCGCAGCGAGCGCCAGCGCTTCGGCCCGCTCGCCGTGCTGGGCCGTCCGCACTTCCTTGACCAGCGTCCCGGTGTTGATCCCAACCGGGCAGGCGAGCTGGCAGGAGCCGTCTACCGCGCAGGTCTCCAGCGCGTCGTACTCGTATTCCTCCTGCAGCGCCCGTCGCAGCGCCGAGCCCTCGGGCTGGCGCGCCATCTCGCGCCGCAGCACGATCCGCTGCCGCGGCGTCGTCGTCAGGTCGCGGCTGGGGCAGACCGGCTCGCAGAAGCCGCACTCGACGCACGTGGTCGCCGACTCCTCGATCGGCGGCGTCGTCTTCAGGTTGCGCAGGTGGGCGCCGCTGTCGCGGTTGAGGACGACGCCCGGGGCCAGCACGCCGTCGGGGTCGGCGAGCTGCTTGACGCGCCACATCAGCTCGGTCGCCTTCGGCCCCCACTCGCGTTCGACGTAAGGCGCCATGTTGACCCCGGTGCCGTGCTCGGCCTTGAGCGAGCCGTCGTACTTGCCGACGATCAGCTCGACCAGCTTCCCCATGAACGCCTCGTAGCGGTCGAGGTCCTCCTGCTTGGCGAAGTCGGGCGTCAGCATGAAGTGGAGGTTCCCGGCCGAGGCGTGCCCGGCGACGCCGGGCAGGAAGCCGTGCTCGCCGAGCAGCGCCTGCAGGTCGCGCGCCCCCTCGGCGATCCGCTCGGGCGGCACGCAGACGTCCTCGACGATCAGCGCCGTGCCGGGCAGGCGCAGGCGGCCGATCAGGCCGTGCAGGCCCTCGCGCACCCGCCAGGCCAGCTCGACCTCCTCGGCATCGCGGGTGAAGGCGATCGGCCGGATCGTCTCGTGGCCGGCGAGCACCTCGCCCGCCCGCGTCACGTAGGCGTCGAGCTCCTCGTCGCTGACGGCTCCGAACTCGACCAGCAGAACCGCCGACTCCGGCGGCAGCTCCTTCCACTCCTCGGGGGCGCCGACCATGTTCCAGGCGGCGGTGATCAGCGCCGGGGCGACCATCAGCTCGACCGCCGTCGCGCCGACGCCGACCAGGTCGCGGACCGGCGCGATCGCCTCGTCGATCCCCGGGAAGTGGATCCAGGCGGTCGTCGTGCGGGCCGGCAGCGGCACCGTCTCGAAGACCGCCTCGGCGACGAAGCCGAGCGTGCCCTCCGAGCCGACCAGGAGGCGGCGGAAGATCTCCAGCGGCTCGTCGGAGTCGAGGAAGGCGCAGAGCCGGTAGCCGGTCGTGTTCTTGATCGCGAACTTGCGCCCGATGCGCTCGCTCAGCTCGGGGTCGGCGCGGATCTCGTCGCGGATCGCCGCCAGGCCGGCGGCCAGCGCTGGCTCCTCGGCGGCGAAGCGCTCCGCGGCGCCCGGGGTCGCGGTGTCGATCGTCGTCCCGGAGGGCAGCACGAAGGTCAGCGAGCGGACGGTCGAGTAGGAGTCGTGGATGACGCCGCAGCGCATGCCGCCGGAGTTGTTGGCGATCACGCCGCCCACCGTGGCGATGTCGGTGCTGGCCGGGTCGGGGCCGAGCTTGCGGCCATAGGGGGCGAGCACCCGGTTTGCGTGGCCGAGCACCGTCCCCGGCTTGACCCGGGCCAACCGGCCCTCGTCCTCGACCGCGACGCCGCCGAAGTGGCGGCGGACGTCGACCAGGATGCCGTCAGTCTGCCCCTGGCCGTTGAGGCTGGTGCCGCCGGCACGGAAGACGATCGGCAGACCGGCGCCCCGGCCGTAGTCGAGCAGCTTGGCGACGTCGCCCGCCTCGCGCGCCATCGCGACCGCCTTCGGCAGCAGGCGGTATGGGCTGGCGTCGGAGGCGTAGCGGACGATGTCGCTGGCGCGGGCGAGGACGCGGTCGGGGCCGAGCAGAGCCTCCAGCTCGCCGCGCAGCGGCTGCGGGGTTCCAGCCGCCAAATCTTCCGGCGCGCGATCGGGCGCCGGGGCAGGCGGCGGTCCGGGAGCGGTGCGCGTCAGAAGCGCCATCCGCCCGACCTTAGAAGAGCGACATGCCGGGCGCGACCGGCACTTCGACCAGCTCGGGTCGCGACGAGGCGAGCGCCGTCGAAAGCGCTTGGCGAACCTCGTCGCGGTCGCTCGCCTTGCAAGCGTTCACGCCGTAGCCGGCCGCCACCGCGGCGACGTCGAGCTTCGGCAGGTCTAGCCCCGGGGCCCCCGCGACTCCCTCGACGTCGGCGAACCACTTGAGGATCGCGTACTCGGCGTTGTTGAGGACGAGGAAGGTGACCGGCACGTCGTAGGCCACGGCGCTCCAGAAGGCGGTGATCGCGTACTGCGCCGAGCCCTCGCCGAGCACGCAGACGACGGGACGGTCCGGCTGGGCCAGCTGCACCCCGACCGAGGCGGCGAGACCGAAGCCGAGGCCGCCGCCCGCCGCGAAGTAGTAGCTGCCCGGCCGGGAGAGGCGCAGCTGGTTGCGCAGGGCGAGCGTGCTGGCCGGCGACTCGAGGACGACGATGCCGTCCTCGGGGAGGACCTCGGCCAGGGCGGAGTGGACGGTGGACGCGTTGAGCGGCTCGGAGGCCGGGATCTCGGTCGGGCCGGGGTTCGGCTCGGGCGCCGGGCGCGAGGATTCGGGCACCGCCTCGAGCAGCGCCTCCAGGGTCAGCTTGACGTCGGCGACGATCGCGTAGCCCATCGGCGCGCGCGCCGCCTCGTCAGGGTCGCTGGTGATCGCGACCAGCATCGCGCCCTCGGGGAGCAGCGGCCCGGCGATGTGCGGGTAGTACGGGAAGACGGAGCTGCCGACGACGAGGATCAGGTCGTGCCCCTCCAGCGTCTGCGCCACCGGCCCGATCGCCGGCGGCAATACGCCGCGGAAGTTCGGGTGGCTCTCGGGGAAGCCGATCCGCCCGCCGCCCGGCGCCGGCGTCGCCCAGACCGGCAGTCGCTGGCGCTCCGCCAGACCGATGCAGGCGTCCCAGCCACCGCTCGCATCGACGTCGGGGCCGACGACTAGCACCGGGTTGCTCGCCGAGTCGAGGTGCCCGGCGAGCCGCCGCACGCCGTCGGGATCGGCGACCGCGCGGCCGTTGACGCGCCGCGCGATCGCCTCGCGCGCGTCTGCCTCGTCGACCTCGGCGTACCAGTCGTCCATCGGTATCGAGACGAACACCGGGCCGCGCGGCGGCAGCGAGGCGGCGTGGATGCCGTGGGCGAGCGCCAGTGGCACGTCCTCGGCCCGAGACGGCTCGTAGGACCACTTGACGAGCGGGTGCGGCATCCGGGTCGCGTCGCGATTGGTGAGGTTCGCCTGCAGGGTCATCTGCGCCCGCACCTGCTGGCCGGCCGTGACCAGCACCGGCGAGTGGTTGGCCTGGGCGTTGAAGATCGCCCCCATCGCGTTGCCGACCCCGGGCGCCGTGTGCAGGTTGGCGACGGTCGTCTTCCCGGAGGCCTGCGCGTAGCCGTCGGCCATCCCAACCACGACCGCCTCCTGCAGCCCCAGCACGTAGCGGAAGTCGCCCGGGAAGTCGGCGAGCATCGGCAGCTCGGTCGAGCCCGGGTTGCCGAACATCGTCGTCATCCCGTGGGCGCGGAGAAGATCAAAGCTGGCCTCTCGGACCGTCGGCATCGCCCCGGCACCCTACTGGCGAGGCAGCCAGGCCGCGGTCGTGCCGCCGGCCGGCTGAGGCCGTGCCGCCCTCAAGGCGTCGCGGGGGTGTGGTCGATAGGCACGGGGATGGCAGAGACGGCAGGCAGGCGGTCGTATTCCCTCCCGCATAGCGGGCGAAAGCGCGCTCGCGGCGGGCGATTGGGGGCGGGACCTGCCGCGCTGCAGCGCGTGGCGCTCCTGACCGCCCTCGCCGCGACGGCGCTTCTCGCCTGGGCGGCGTCGGCGACCGCCGGACCGCCGATCAGTCGATTCGCCTACGCACCTGCCGAAATCGTCCCGATCCCCGCCTCAATCCCGCACGAAGAGGGCGACATGGTCGACCGGCGGATCGTCCCCAACCTCCGCTGGCTCGCCCAGCGCTTCCCGATCTACGTCACCGACGGCTACTCGGGCCGGCTGCCGGGGGGCGGCGAGCACGTCGGCTGCCGGGGCTGCCACGTCCGGGGCTCCGAGCACCACAACGGGCTCGCCGTCGACATCGTCGCGCTGAGTGGGAGCAGTCGCTGCGACGCCAGCTGGCGCGGCATCACTCGCCTCGCCCGCTGGGCCGAGCCGCGCCAGAACCAACCGCTGGCACCGTTCCGCTGGGTCGGCTACGACGGCGACGCCGGGCACGGCTGCGGCCATCACCTCCACCTCTCCTGGGAACACGCGACCGTCCGCCAGTGGCAGATCGCCGAATGGGTGCAGGTCTTCGCGGTCAGCTTCCAGGATGTCTCGCCCAAGCCGCGGCCACAGAGCAGGCCGCCCGCCCCGCAGCCGCCTCCCTCGCCCCCGGGCGGCATTTCCTCGGTCCGCGCGGGCGGCATCGGCGCCGGCGACTGAGCCTCCGGGGAGACCGGCGACCAAGCCTCCGGGGAGACCGGCGACCAAGCCTCCGGGGAGACCGGCGACCAAGCCTCCGGGGACCCGCCGGTAGTTG
>DATABM010000138.1:0-12084 GCA_036259555.1 Solirubrobacterales bacterium | reverse complement strand
TCGCGCTGGCCCATCAGCGCCTCCCCCGAGAGCTTCAGGAGGATGCGGCTGAACTTGGGCTGACCGTCGCTCACTCTCCGACGCGAAAATACGCGAAGCGGGCGACGCGGACGTTCTCGCCGGTCTTCGCGGCCAGCTCCTGGCGCAGCTCCTCGATCGTCTTCGACTCGTGCTTCTCGGCATTGACGTGGGCCTGGTCGAGCAGCGCGACCTCCTTCGCCCACTTGACGAGCTGCCCCTCGACGATCTTCTCGACCACGTTGTCGGGCTTGCCTTCTTCCCGAGCCTTTTCCTCGAAGACCCGCTTCTCGGCTTCGCGCTCGTCGGCCGGGATCTCGTCCGCCGATACGTACTGCGGAGCCGTCGCGGCGACGTGCAGGGCGACCTCGTATGCGAACGCCTTGAAGTCCTCGTTGCGGGCGACGAAGTCCGTCTCGCACTGGACCTCGACCATCGCCCCGACCTTGTCGTTGGCGTGGATGTAGGAAGCGACGACCCCCTCGCTCGTGCCCCGGCCCTCGCGCTTCGCGGCGGAAGCCTGGCCCTTCACCCGGAGGATCTCGATCGCCCGGTCCACGTCGCCGTCCGATTCGGCCAGAGCGGCTTTGCAATCCATCATCGCCGCGCCCGTCCGGTCTCGGAGGGCCTTTACGTCGGCTGCGGAGATGCTCATTTGCCTGCCTCCTTCTCGGCCTCGTCGCCAGCCGGTGCGGCGGCGGGCTGAGCCTCTTTGCCTTTCGCCTCCGCGGGTGGCGTGGGGCTGGGTTCCCCGCCCGCAGCTTGCGAGGACGGGGTGCCCTGCCCCGCGACAGGACCCGCGGGCGGAGCGCCCGGTCCCTGGGGCGGAGCGGTCTGTCCCGAAGGCGGCTGAGCCGGCGTCTGAGCCGCAGTCGCCTGCGCTTTGGCCGCAGCCTCGGCTTCCGCCGCTTTTTTCGCCGCCTCCTCGGCCTCCTTGCGCGCTTTCTCTTCCTCCTCGCGCTTCTTCCGCTCTTCCTCGTCGCGTTTGCGCCGTTCCATCTCCTCCTGGAGGCGGCGCTCCTCCTGGACCCGCCAGGCTCCGGCGCCCTCCTCGATCGCGGCGCCGATCGTCCCGATGACGAGCTGGCAGGAGCGAATCGCATCGTCGTTGCCGGGGATCACGTAGTCGATCGGGGTCGGATCGCAGTTGGTGTCGACGAGTCCGAGGATCGGGATGCGCAGTCGGACCGCCTCACGCACCGCGATCTCCTCCGTTTTGAGGTCAGTGACGAAGACGGCGTCGGGGAGGCGGTCCATGTCGCGGACCCCGCCGAGGTTGTACTCGAGCTTGGCCAGCTCGGCCTGCATCCCCATCCGCTCCTTGGTCGGCAGCAGGTCGAGTTTGCCCTCCTGCTGCCACTCGGTCAGCTCGTGCAGGCGCGAGATCCGCGCCGAGATCGTGTTGAAGTTGGTCAGCAGCCCACCCAGCCACCGCTGGTTGACGTAGGGCATCTTGCAGCGGTCGGCCCATTCCTTGACGGGACCGCGCGCCTGCTTCTTGGTGCCGACGAAGAGCACCGTGCCGCCGCCGCTGGACAGCTCGCCGGCGAAGCGGCGGGCGTTCTCCAGCAGCGCCTCCGTCTGGACGAGGTCGATGATGTGGATCCCGTCGAGCTCGCCGAAGATGTAGCGGCGCATGTTCGGGTTCCAGCGCCGCGTCTGGTGGCCGAAGTGGACTCCGGCCTCCAGCAGCTCTCTGAGGCCTGCCTCTGGCATTCGAATTCTCCTTGGTGTTGCGGTGAGGATCCCGCCGCCCCGGCCCGGGGTCCGGCTTGACTGCCGGTCAGGAATCCGGGTGGGATTCGACGGGGGTAGGTTTCCGGTAGGTCGCGGATTGTAGTGCGGTGACGCCGGCTAGGCCGCTCGGGCGGACTCGAGCGCGGCGGCGAGCTCCGGCGGCAGCGGCGACTCGAAGCTCAGCCGCTCGCCGCTGCACGGGTGGTCGAAGCCAAGTCGGTGCGCGTGCAGGAACTGCCTGCCGAGGCCGTACTTCACCTCGCCGCCATAGGTGGGGTCGCCGACCAGCGGGTGTCCGATCGCGGCGAAATGGGCGCGGATCTGGTGCGTGCGACCGGTCTCCAGGCGCACCTCCAGATAGGTCTCCCCTGCGAGCGCTTCGATCGCCTCGAAGTGGGTTCGCGCCTGCCGCGAGGCGGCGCCTGAGACCGCCATTCGGTGTCGCTGTCGGGCGGCGCGCCCGATCGGCGCGTCGATCGTGCCCGTGCGCGAGGCGACTCGCCCGTGCGCCAGCGCGAGGTAGACGCGTTCCACCCGGCGCTCCCGCACGGCGGCCTGCAGAGCCGCATGCGCCGCGTCGCTGCGGGCGACGACGAGCAGGCCGCTGGTCCCCTTGTCGAGGCGGTGGACGATGCCGGGCCGCTCGGGGTCGGCGCCGCCGCCGAGCAGCTCGCCGAGCTCGTCGACCAACGTCGGTCCCCTGTGGGAGGGGGCCGGGTGGACGACCAGCCCGGCCGGCTTGTCCACCACGGCAAGGGCGTCGTCGAGGTGAACGATCCGCAGCTCGCTCATCGGGCCTGACGCACGTAGCTCAGGCCGAGCACGACGACGCCGGCGGTGATCGCGACGTCGGCCAGGTTGAACGGCGGCCACGAGAGCACGTCCACGTAGTCGGTCACCGCGTCGGCGCGGACCCGGTCGGCGAGGTTGCCGAAGGCGCCGCCGACCAGCAAGCCGGTCGCGAGCCACATCGCCGGCTGCTCCGGGCCGCGGGCGAAGAGGGCGGCGACGAAGAGCAGAGCCACGACCGTAAGGGCGATCAGCAGACCGCCGCCGCCGCTGGCGAGCCCGAATGCGATCCCCCGGTTGTGGACGAGGGTGAGGCTGAGCGGTCCGAGGACCTCGACCTGCTCCCCTGGCGCCAGGTTGGCCTCGACCGCCGCCTTCGCCGCCTGGTCGAGGGCGACGACGACGCCGCAGAGCGCCGCGGCGAGCCGCCAGCCGCGGTTCCTCACCCGGCGATCAGGCCGACGACGATGGCCTGCAGGACGAAGAGGACGATGACGCCGACGATCGGGCTGAGGTCGATCGCGAGGCCCCCACCGCCCAACGGCGGGATGAAGCGCCGGAAGAGGTTCAGGTAGGGGTTCGTCGTCTCGGAGACGAAGTCGAGGACCGCCCGCAGGGGCGGGCTGTAAGGCATGCGCGGGATCCACGAGCTGAGCACGTTCAGGAAGATGAGGACGATGTAGACGAGGAACAGTGCGCTGACGTAGTTGGCGACGTCGTCGCGCGTGACCGCGAGCAGGAGCACGGCGCTAACCCTTCATCCGCTTGAGCGAGGCCCGCACGGCTGCGGCGAATGCCTGTCGCGCGCCTTCCTCCTCCAGCGCCTCCAGGCCGGCTTCGGTGCTGCCGCCGGGCGAGGTGACGGCGACCCGCAGGTCGGCGGGACGGCGAACGCGCATCAGCGCTCCAGTGCCGGCCGCGGCCCCGACCACCATCCGTTCGACCAGCTCCTCCTCGAGGCCCGCGTCGACGCCGGCGGCGGCGAGCGCCTCGGCGACCAGGGCGAAGTAGGCGGGCGAGCAGCCCATCAACGCAGTGGCGACGTCGAACTGCGCGTCCGGCAGCTCGACCACGGTGCCGAGCAGCTTCAGCCTCTCCAGCACCTCCGAGTCGAAGCTGCCGGCGACGCAGAGGACGCCTTGCCCGATCTCGACGGCCAGGTTGGGCATGATCCGTCCGACCTGCGCTCCGGGGAAAGCCGCTTCGACCTTCTCGAGCGAGGTCGCGCCGAGGATCGAGACCACTGATTTCGCCCCACCCAGTTCGCCCGCTGCCGCCTCGAGCACGTTGGGCTTAACCGCGAGGACCACCGTGTCGGCCCGTTCCGCCAACTCGGCATTGGAGCCCACAACCTCCCCCCCGACCTCCTCGGCCAGCGTCCGCGCCTTCTCGGGGTTCGCATCGAAGAACAGCATCTGACTCCCGCTACCGCTCCAGCCTCTCGCGATAGCAGCCGCCATGTTCCCCGAGCCGCAAAAGCCGATGATCATCTTGCGGAGACTAGTCGTGAAAGAGGATTGGGCGTCCCTCTAAGCGGCTTGTACTTTTTCCGCGGGACGAACCGCGGACAGCCTCAAACGGTCTTCGGAAAAAGTTGAGCGTGAGGGACGCCCAATCCTCTTCCCTTACGACTGGTTGAAGAACCCTTTGTCGAGCAACCGGGCTTTCTCCTCGGCCGAGACCTCGACGTTGCGCGGCGTCAGCAGGAAGATCTTCTCGGCGATGCGCTGCATGCCGCCCTCGAGCGCGTAGGTGAGGCCGGAGCAGAAGTCGATCATCCGCTTCGACAGCTCGTGGTCGGTCGTCTGCAGGTTGAGGATCACCGGGACCGAGCGCTTGAACTGGTCGGCGACCTGCTGGGCGTCGTTGAAGTTGCGAGGGATGACGAGATGGACTTTCACCTCGGAGTCCTCGCCGACCGGGCGCAGGACACGGGTTCGGGAGGCCGAGACCGGCTCGTCGTCGGCGAAGATGTCGTCGATCTCGTCGCGGCGGGCGCGGCGCGAGGTCGGCAGGCGCCTCACCTGGCCCGACTCGCGGCGCGAGTCGAAATCGTCTTCGTCGGGACCGAAGTCTTCGTCGTATTCGGGCCCGTGGTCGTGCTCTTCGGCGAGGCCGAAGTAGACCAGGGCTCTATGCCAGCTGTCGCGTAGTGCCATGCGTGCCTGTTTCGGCTCGTTACAGCCGATTCCTTTACGGATTATGTCCCATGAGCGGGCGGCTGCCGTTCACACGTAAAGCGCGGTTCCGAGCCTAACGATCGTCGCACCCTCCTCCACGGCGACCCGCCAGTCCTGCGAAGTGCCCATCGAGAGGCGGTCGAGCCGGTGCTCGGCGGCAAGCTCGGCGAGCCGGGCGAAATGCGGTCGCGATGCCTCGGCGTCGGTGTTGAACGGCGGCATCGTCATCAGACCGACGACACGGGCGGGGCAGCGCTCGACGAAGCCAGCGAGCTCGCTCGGCGCGACCCCTCCCTTGCCTGCCTCACCGGAGACGTTGACCTCGACCAGGACCTCGGTCTCGGGGGTCGCATGGCGGCGCAGCTGCTCGAGCGCGGACTCCGTCGCGACCGAGTGGATCAGCCGGCAGATCGGCACCAGCTGCTTGACCTTGCGGCTCTGGAGGTTGCCGATGAAGTCCCACTCGAAAGCGTCGCCCCAACGCTCGTGCTTGGCGGCGAGGTCCTGTTGACGGTTCTCGCCGATCAGCTGCACGCTGGCTTCGGCGAGCGCCCCCATCTCATCGAGCGGAACGTACTTCGTCGCGGCGAGGATCTCGACTCGGTCGCCCGCGACCTCTCGCACCTCGGCCAGGTTGGCCGCGATCCGCTCGGGGTCGAGCCCGTGAATGAGCCCGGGCATCGCTAGGCCGCCTCGTCCAGCCAGACGACGCCGGCCTGGCGGCGCGGATCGCCGTCGCGGCGGTGCGAGAAGAAGCGCTCCGTCTCGCAGCGCGTGCAGAGACCGGCGCTCTCGACCGTTTCTACGCCGGCCGCTCGCAGCTGGCGCCTCGCCGCCTCCGGCAGGTCGAGCATCCGCTCGGCGGCAATCCCCCCGCCGAGCGGCGCAAAGGCCCTCAGCACCTCCTCGCCGACCTCGTAGCAGCAGGGCCCGATCCCCGGCCCGATTGCGGCATGGGTCGCGCCGACAGCAGCTGCCCCCTCGGCGATGATCCCAGCCGCGAGGCCCCGCCAGCCGCAGTGCAGGATCGCAGCGCCGGCAGAACCGGCCAGAGCCACCGGCAGGCAGTCGGCGACCTTGACCAGCGCCGCGTCGCCGGGCTGGAACAGCACGTGGCCGTCGACCTCCGGCAACCCCGTGCTCCGCTGCTCCTCTGCCCCGCCACGCGCGACAGGGGAACGGTGGAAGGCGAGGTCCGCCCCGTGGACTTGGTGCGCGCTGGCAACCCGGCCCGGGTCGAGGCCCAGCGCCCTCGCCAGCCGGTCGTGGCTCGCCTTGACGTCGCCGGCCGACCGGGTCGAGAACGCCGCCGTGGCCCCGGGCAGCCTGGCCTCGAGCCACACAACCCCGTCTGCGCTCCGCCACTCCATTCAGCCTCCCTGCTCCCGGGCAGCCGCCAGCGCGGCCGCCAGCTCTTCCTCGCGGCCGTCGATCTCACCGTCGAGCTTGCGCCTCTTCGCGTCGGCCAGCCCGCGTCCGACTGCTGGACCCTCGGCGATGCCCTCGGCGAGCAGGTCCTCGCCGTCGATCTCGAGGTCGACCTCGCTCCACGTTTCCAGGTACTCGTCGAGCCACTCAGCTCCTTGGGCCCTGGCGAGGGCCATCTCGACGGCGCTGTGGGCAAGCGCAAGCGCCACCCCCTCGGAGGGGCGCGACGGCCTTGCGGCGCTCAGCTCCCGCTCTCCGCCCGGAGCCGCGGTGGCGGCGACGTGCACCGCTCTGCTGCGTTCGACGCGCAGAGCCCAAAGGGGCGATTCCAGCAGCTCGCCCACTCTCCTGGCGAGCTCCACGCCTCCCTCGCGCAGCTCGACCAGGCCCCACGCTCCAAGCAGGCGGTAGGCCTCGGGTGCGGTCGGTTCGCCGGCCAGTCGCAGCAGCTCCGCTTCCCGCCGATCGTCGGAGACCGTTTCGAGATCCGCCGCGCGCAGCAGTCGCTCAGTCTCCGCCTCCAGCGCGAAGTCGAAGCGCGCCGCGTAGCGCGCCGCGCGCAGGGCTCGGGTGGGGTCGTCCACGAAGGAGCGCTCGTGCAGCACTCGCAGCAGCCCGGCTTCGAGGTCGGCCCGGCCGCCATAGGGATCGATCAGCCGCGGCTCACCCCCAAGCGGCAGCGCCATCGCGTTGACGGTGAAGTCGCGGCGCCCCAGGTCCTCCTCGATGCTCGCCGCCGGCTCGACGTCCGGTAGCGCTCCCGGACTCTCGTAGCGCTCGCTGCGTGCGGTCGCGAGGTCGACCTCGTGCTCGCCGAGCTGGACCTTGGCCGTCGCGAAGCGCTCGTGCTCGATCACCTCGGCCCCGAAGTTGGCGGCAAGCGACGGGGCGTCTCCGACGACCACCAGGTCGATGTCCCGGCGCGGGCGGCCGAGCAGCAGGTCGCGCACCCCACCGCCGACCAGGAAAACCTGCGTCTCGTCGGCCGCCGCGCGAATCGTCTCCAGCTCTGGATAGGCGCGCCGCAGCGCCCCGCCGAGGTCGTCGATCGATACGGCCGCCATCGCGGCGAGCCTACGCCCGGACGGGGATGCCGGCCTGCGCCAGGTGACGCTTGGCGTCGCGGACCCGGAAGTCGCCGTAGTGAAAGATCGAGGCGCAGAGGACGGCGTCGGCCTTGCCGGTGGCGATCGCCTCGCTCAGGTGGTCGAGCTTGCCCGCGCCGCCCGAGGCGATCACCGGCACCGGGACCCGTTCGGCCACCGCTCGCGTCAACGGGATGTCGTAACCGTCGTTGGTGCCGTCGCGGTCCATGCTGGTCAGCAGCACCTCCCCTGCCCCACGCTCGGTCGCCTCGTGGGCCCAGGCGACTGCCTCGCGGCCCTCGACCATATTGCGGCCGCCGTTGACGTAAACGCCCCAGCCACCGTCCTCGCGCTTGGCGTCGATCGCGATCACCACGCACTGTGCGCCGAAGTGGTCGGCGAGCTCGGTGAGCAGCTCGGGCCTGGACAGAGCCGACGAGTTGACCGAGACCTTGTCGGCGCCGGCGTCGAGCACGGCCTGGGCATCCTCGACAGAGCGGATGCCACCGCCGATCGTGAACGGGATGAAGACGTTGTCGGCGGTCCGCCGCGCCAGCTCGACGATCGTGTCGCGCTTCTCGTGCGAGGCGGTGATGTCGAGGAAGACGAGCTCGTCGGCGCCCTCGGCGTCGTAGCGCTCGGCCAGCTCGACCGGGTCGCCGGCGTCGCGCAGGCCGACGAAGTTGGTCCCCTTGACGACGCGGCCGGCGTCGACGTCGAGGCAGGGGATTACGCGTTTTAGGGCCATTGCTCTAAGCGTAGTGAGGGAGCGGGGGTCCCCTCCCCGAAGACCGTCGCGCAGCGGGGACCGGGGGGTCCCCTCGCCGAAGACCGTTGCGCAGCTGATCGCCCCCGGTGGCTCGGGGCGTGGTCCCTGAGCCTTCGGCGAGGTGACCCCCCGGTCCCTAGGGGGTGAGGGCTTCGATTCCCTCGGCGACGGTGAACTTTTGCTCGTAGAGGGCGCGGCCGACGATGGTGCCCTCCAGGTTGGGCGCGGAGATGCGTGAGAGGGCTTCTAGATGGGAGAGATCCCCCACTCCGCCGGAGGCGATCACCTGGGCGCTGGTCGCGGCTGCGATCTCCTCGAGCTGGTCGAGGGCGGGGCCCTCCATCGTGCCGTCGACCTCTATGGCCGTGCAGAGGAAGCGGGTGACGCCGTGCTCGCCGAGGGCCGCGACCGCGTCGACGACCGTCTCCTCGCCCGCCTCGGTCCAGCCGTCCAGGGCGACGCGGCCGTCGCGGGCGTCGACCGAGACGACGACGCGCTTGCCGTGCTGGACGAGCATCTCGTCGAGGAAATCGGGGTCGCGCAGGGCGGCCGTGCCGATGACGATGCGCTCGGCCCCGGCGTCGAGGACCGCGCCGACCGAATCGCCGTCGCGCAGGCCGCCGCCGACCTGGATCGGGCACGCGACCGCGGCCGCGATGCGCTCGATCGCCTCGAGGTTGCGCGGCTCGCCGGCCTTCGCCCCGTCGAGGTCGACGACGTGCAGGTACTCGGCGCCTTCGCCGGCCCAGCGCCGCGCCGCATCGGCCGGGTCGGCGTCGTAGGTCGTCTCCCGCTCGTAATCCCCTTGCAGCAGGCGGACGGCCTTGCCGCCCCGGATGTCGATCGCCGGATAGAGGATCACCTAAGCGGGCACGGCGGCGCAGACGCCGGCGAAGTTCGAGAGCAGGCGCAAGCCCGCCGCACTCGACTTCTCGGGGTGGAACTGGACGCCGTAGACGTTGCCGCGCTCGGCCGCGCAGGCGAAGCGCTCGCCGTATTCCGCGCTGCCGAGGAGGTCGTCCCTGCTGGGTCGGGGCGCGTAGGAGTGGACGAAGTAGAAGGGCGTCTCGCTCTCGATCCCCTCGGTCAACTTCGACTCGCGCTCCCAGCGCACCGGGGCCCAGCCGATGTGCGGCACCTTGAGGCGCGGCGCGGCGAGTTCGCTCACCGCGCCCGGCAACAGGGACAGGCCGTCGGCGCTGCCGAGCTCCTCGGAAGCGTCGAAGAGGAGCTGCAGACCGAGGCAGATGCCCAGCACGGGCACGCCGGACTCGACCCGGTCGGCGATCAGCTCGTCGAGTCCGAGCTCGCGGACCCGTTCCATCGCCTTCGGGAAAGCCCCGACGCCGGGCAAGACCACGCCGTCGGCATCACGGACCGTCCCCGCGTCGTTGGTGATCGTCGCGGTGGCGCCGACATGCTCGAGCGCCTTTTCGACCGAGCGCAGGTTGCCCATTCCGTAGTCGAGGATCGCTAGCCGTGCGCTCATCGACTCAGCGTACCCTTCGTCGAGGGAACGCCGGTCTCGTCGGGGTCGATCGAGACGGCGACGCGCAGGGCGCGGGCGAAGGCCTTGAAGCAGGCCTCGATCATATGATGGGCGTTGGCGCCGTAGCGAACTGAGACGTGCAGGGTGAGCTTGGCGCTGTTTGCGACGGCGCGGAAGAACTCCTCGGCGAGCTCCGTGTCGAAGCCGGCGATCGAGGTGACCGGCAGGTCGGCGTCGAAGACGCAGAGCGGCCGACCGGAGACGTCGATCGCGCACTCGGCGAGCGACTCGTCCATCGGCACGACGGCCGAGCCGTAGCGTCGGATGCCAGCGCGGTCGCCGAGCGCCTCGTCGAGCGCCTGGCCGAGCACGATGCCGACGTCCTCGACCGTGTGGTGGGCGCCGGTATCGAGGTCGCCGCTCGCCTCGACCACCAGTCCCAGCCGGCCGTGGCGGGCCAGGAGGTCGAGCATGTGGTCGAGGAAGCCGACGCCCGTCGCGGCGCGGCCCTCGCCGCCGTCGAGGTCGAGTGAGAGGCGGATCTGCGTCTCGGCGGTGCTGCGCTCCCTCTCTGCGGTCCTGCTCATCTGCTGCTCTCCTTGGTCCTGATCATCGCCGACTCGCCGTGAAGAGGGAGCCCCTCCGCCCGGGCGAGGGCATCGACTTGCGGGGCAAGCTTCGCCGCTGCCTCGGCGGAGACCTGCACAGAGGAGATGCGGCGCCGGAAGGCGGCTGGGCCGAGCGGGCCGGAGAAGCGGCCGGCGCCGCCCGTCGGCAGGACGTGGTTGGAGCCGGCGACGTAGTCGCCGAATGCGGTCGCCGCGTGCGGGCCGAGGAAGACGCACCCGGCCGTCCGAACGCGCTCGGCGAGTCCCTCCGCCTCGGCCACCATCAGCTGCAGGTGCTCTGGAGCGAAGGCGTTGGCCAGCTCGACGGCGCTCTCGAGGTCGGGGACCGTGGCGAGGCCGAGGAGCGCTTCGTCGAGCTCCGCCCCGCCGGCGACCGACTCGCACGCCTCCGCGAGGCGATCGAGCACCTCGCCGTCCGTAGCCGCGGCAAGCAGGGCGCCCCCTCCCCCGTGCTCGGCCTGCGCGCAGAGGTCGAGCGCCGCCCAATCGAGTTCCGTGCTGCCGTCCGCGACGAGCATCAGCTCCGAGGGGCCGGCGAGCGAGTCGATTCCAACCGCGCCGTAGACGGCCCGCTTCGCTTCGCGGACCCAGGCGTTGCCGGGGCCGGCAATCAGGTCGACCGCGGCGACGCTCTCGGTGCCGTACGCGAGCGCAAAGATCGCCTGGGCGCCGCCCATCGCGTAGATCTCATCGACCTCGCAGAGCGCCGCGGCGGCAAGGACGAGCGGTTGCAGGGAGCCGTCGGGGCCGGGGGGCGTCGCCAGCGCCACCCGTTCGACCCCCGCCACCTTCGCCGGCACGGCGCACATCACGATGCTCGACGGGTAGGCGGCGCGGCCCCCAGGGGCGTAAATCCCCGCGGACCGGACCGGGACCTCGCGAACGGTGACGCGCTGGCCCTGCGGCAGCTCCACGTCGCGGGCCTGATCGGAGATCTGCGCCTCGGCGACTGCCCGGACGTTCGCGACGGCCAGCTCGAGCGCCTCACGCAGGGCTTTGTCGAGATCGGCGAGCGCCCGCTCCGCCAATCCGCGCTCGACCCGCAGCGAGGTCAGCGGCGACTCGGTGGCGTCGAAGCGGGCCGTCAGCTCCAGCACCGCCTCGTCTCCCCGCTCCTGCACCTGGCGTTCGATCGGCGTGACGTCAACCGGCGGCCCCTCGCCGGTCGTCCAGTCGCGCACAGCGCCGGCGGTCATCGAGGCGCCTTCCCAATCGAAGCGGCGCAGCCTCACCGAGCCGTCGCCTCCCGCAACCGCTCCATCAGCACGTCGACCTCGGCGGCGCGCAGCTTGTGGGCGACTCGGTTGGCGACGAAGCGGGCGGTGCACTCGACGATCTCCTCGCGCACCTCCAGGTCGTTCTCCTCGAGAGTTCGGCCGGTCGCCACCAGGTCGACGATCCCGTCCGCCAAGCCGATCAGCGGCGCGAGCTCGATCGATCCCTTCACCTCGATTACCTCGACCTGACGGCCGGTGGCCTCGAAGTGGCGCTCCGCCACCCGCGGATACTTGGTGGCGATCCGCATCATGCCGAGCCGGCGCTGCGATTCGCCCAGCTTGGCATCGCCCTTGCGGCCGGCCAGCACCATCCGACAGCGACCGTAGCCGAGGTCGAGCAGCTCGTACACGGCCCGGTCGGACTGCTCGAGCAGCACGTCCTTGCCGGTTATGCCGACGTCGGCGGCGCCGGCCTCGACGTAGGTGGGCACGTCCGAGGGCCGCATCGTGACGAGGGTGATGTCCTCGCCCGGGAAGATCAGGGCACGCGACTCACCGCGGGCCGCCGCCGTGTCGATGCCCGCCCCGTCGAGCGCATCGAGCGTTTCGCCGAGCAGTGCGCCGCGTGGCACTGCCAGCTTCAAGGGGCCGCTTGCCACGGCGACGCTCACGGCGCGGACCTCCTCGATTCCTCCTCGAGCTGGGCGAGATGGACGCGCTCCAGGTAAAGGGCGAAGCCCGCC
>DATABM010000137.1:0-2958 GCA_036259555.1 Solirubrobacterales bacterium | reverse complement strand
CTGGGCCGTCGTCGCTCACCGCGATCTCCACCTCGGCATCGACGCGGCGGGCCTTGACCGAGATGGTCGCTCCCTCCGGGCAATAGTCGTTCGCATTCGTAAGCAGGTTCACCAGTACTTGGCGAACCCGGTCGCGGTCGGCGTCGACGAGCGGCAGCCCCGGCTCGACCTCCTCGCGCAGCTCCTGCTGTCGTGCCCGCGTCTGCCCGCGCAGCGTCCGGGTCGCCTCTTCCACCAGCGGCGCCACCTCCGTCGGGCTCGACGCGATCGTCAGCCGGCCTGCGTCGCTGCGCGCCAGATCGAGCAGGTCGTTGAGGAGGCGGACGACGTGGCGGGTGTTGTCGAGGATGATCTCGACCGTCTCCGCCTGCTTGGGGCTGAGCTTTTCGCGCTCCAGCATCAGCAGCTCGGCGAAGCCCTGGACCGAGGTCAACGGGCTGCGCAGCTCGTGCGAGGCGGTCAGCACGAACTCGTCTTTCATCCGTTCGAGCTGGTCGCGTTCGCCGGCGCGCCGCTGCAGCTCCTCGGCCATCTCGTTGAAGGCGGAGCCGAGCTGCGCCGTCTCAGACAGGCCGCCGACCTTGACTCGTGCCTCGAGGTCGCCGCCCGCGAGCCGTTCGGAGGCTTCGACCAGGTCCTCGAGCGGTCGGCGCATCGAGGCGATCAGGCCGCTGAAGAGAAGCGCGGCGCCGGTCAGGCCGGCGATCAGGCCGGCGCCGACCAAGAGGGCCGTGTCGCGCGTCTGGTCGTCGATCTCCTGGCGGAGCGACTCGCGGTTGCGCTGCTGGGCGAGCACCTGCTGCCGTGCCAGGTCCGGCCGCTGGCCGCGGGCGAGTCGCTCTCGAGCCTGGATCTCGATCCGGTAGGAGCGCGCGGTCGCGTCCTCGAAGTCCTGCCTCTGCTGGAGGAAGCGGGCCACTCCGATCATCGCCAGGCCGGTCAGGACCGCGAATGCGATCGCGAAACCGATCGTCAGCCGATTGGCGAGAGAAGGACTGAGTCTGAGTCGTCTGCCGGAATATGCTGCCGCGATGAGCGACGAGGCTACCGGCACCGCGGACGCCCCGCCCGGCATCGACCCGCCGGCCGTCGAGCGCTGGTTCGCCGAGCACGTCGCGGGCGCCGAACCGCCCCTCGGCTTCGAGAAGATCGCCGGTGGCCACTCGAACCTGACCTACCGCGTCACCGACGTCGCCGGCCGGCGCTGGGCGCTGCGGCGGCCGCCGCTCGGCAAGCGGCTCGGCTCTGCCCACGACATGGCGCGCGAGCACAAGGTCGTCTCGGCCCTCGGCCCCACCGAGGTCCCCGTCGCCCCGGTCGTCGGTCTCTGCGAGGACGAGAGCGTCAACGAAGCGCCCTTCTACGTGATGGAGTTCGTCGAGGGGCCGGTCCTGCGCGGCCTCGCCGAGGCGGAGGCGTTTCCCGACGAGGCCCATCGCCGCGCGATCGGCGAGCGGGTCGCCGACACCCTGGTCGCGATCCACTCGATCGACCCCGACGCGGTCGGGCTCGGCGACCTCGGTCGCAAGGAGGACTACGTCGCCCGCCAGCTCCACCGCTGGCACGGCCAATGGGAGAAGTCGAAGACGCGCGAGCTGCCCGCGATCGACGCCGTCCACGAGCGCCTCTCGCGCCGCATCCCCCGGCAGGGCCCGGCGACGATCGTCCACGGCGACTACCGGCTCGACAACATGATCCTGACCCCTGGGGGCGAGGTGGCCGCGGTCGTCGACTGGGAGCTCTGCACGCTGGGCGACCCGCTCGCAGACGTCGGCCTGCTGATGGTCTACTGGCCGGAAGCGGGGGACGAGGGCGTCGCGCTCGGCCAGCCGGCGACGATGGCGCCCGGATTCCCGAGCCGCGAGGATGTCGCGGCGCGTTACGCCGAGCGCTCCGGGCGCGACCTCTCCGACCTCGACTTCTTCGTCGCCCTCGGCTACTGGAAGCTGGCGATCATCCTCGAGGGCGTCTACGCTCGCTACGCGGCCGGCCAGTACGGCAAGGTCGACGAGGGGATAGAAGCCTTCGCGCGCCTGGTCGAGCGGCTGGCCGAGGCGGCAGAGGACGCCGCGGCGCGTGGCCAAGCGATCTAAACCGTCTGACTGGGCGCTTGACTTCCGTCGCGGCTAACTGAAAGGGTCATGGGCAAGCTGAAAGAGGGCAGGCAACGCCGTGGCCCTCCCTTTCACCCATATCTACCAAGGGAGTTCTCGTGAAGCAGATTCGTCGACATCTCACGTACGCCAACGTGATGTCTTCCCTCGCCGTCTTCCTGATCCTCGGCGGCGCCACCGCCTTCGCCGCGGTCAAAAAGATCGGCGCCAACGAAATCAAAGCCAACTCGATCAAGACCGGCAAGATCGTCAAAGAAGCCGTGACCGCCGGCAAGATCAAAAACGGCGCCGTCATCGAGGGCAAGATCGGGGATGGTGCGGTGACCACCAACAAACTCGCCGACAACGCGGTGACGGCACCGAAGATCGCCAAAGACGCTGTGACCACCGAAAAAATCCTCAACGACGCCGTGACCGGCGAGAAGGTCAAAGAGTCGACTCTGGGCCAAGTGCCGAGCGCGGCCAATGCCGTCAACGCGGTCAATGCTCAAAGGCTCGGCGGCAAGGCTCTCAACGACCTCGTGATGTGGGCTTTCGTCAACGGGAACGGCTCGCTCCTCCGGAGTTCGGGCGGCGTCACCTCGTCCAGAGTGGGCACGGGCAGCTATAACGTCAATTTCCCGAGGAACATCAGCGCGTGTGCCGGCACCGCCAGCAACTCGGCGACGAATGGAGCCACCAATCCGCTCCCGAACGAGATTGCGTTGGCAGTGCTCGACGCTGACACGTTCCGCGTTCAGACCGGCGAATCGGCCGACGGTTCTCTCGTGGACGACGAATTCATGATCCAGGTGACCTGCTGACGGTCTTCTAGGCTGTGCGTTGCACGAAAAGGGCCGGGCGA
>DATABM010000136.1:0-4205 GCA_036259555.1 Solirubrobacterales bacterium | reverse complement strand
CGTCGGCCGAGACCATGGGGCAGACATCGGTCCGTCGGTCGGCCCCGTCGCCGACCGCCAGCTCCCCGGCCGCGCGAACCAGCGCCTCGCGCACCTCGGCCTGCCGCGCCTCGTCGCCGACGACGACGCAGACCGAGCCGGCCAGGCAGCGCTGCCCGGCGGCGCCGAAGGCCGAGCCCATGATCGCCGGCATCGCCTGCTCAAGGTCGGCGTCGGGCATCACGACCAGCGAGTTCTTCGCGCCGCCGAGCGCCTGCACCCGCTTGCCGGTCGCGCTTGCCCGCTCGGCGACGAAACGCGCCGTCTTCGCCTGGCCGACGAAGGAGATCGCGTCGATGCCCGGGTCGTCGAGGATCGCGGTGACCGCCTCGCGACCGCCGTGGACGAGGTTGACGACGCCGGCCGGGATCTCCTCGACCGCGTCGACCATCTCCACGATCAGCGCCGCCGGCCGTGGGTCCTGCTCGGAGGGCTTGAGGATGAAGGCGTTGCCGCAGGCGATCGCATAGGGCAGGAACCAGAGCGGGATCATCGCCGGGAAGTTGAACGGCGTGATCGCCGCGACGACGCCGACCGGCTGGCGGACCATCTCCACGTCGACGCCGTTCGCGACCCCCTCCAG
Organism: Solirubrobacterales bacterium; assembly: GCA_036259555.1. Lineage (GTDB taxonomy): Bacteria > Actinomycetota > Thermoleophilia > Solirubrobacterales > 70-9 > VRUE01. The sequence continues at coordinate 3,583 of DATABM010000136.1, read as the reverse complement.
GGTCTCGCCCTTCAACAGGTGAGGGATCGCCGCCGCGGACTCCACCGACTCGATGCCGCGGCCAACCTCGCCGTCGGCGTCCTCGAGCGTCTTGCCCATGTCGGCGGTGACAAGGGCGGTCAGCTCGGCCCGCCGGCGCAGCAGCTCGTCGCGCAGGGCCAGCACGGCGCGCGCCCGGCGCTGCGGCGCCACGGCGCGCCACGCCTCCTGGGCCTCGCGCGCCGCGACCACGGCTTCGCGCACCTGCGGCGCCTCGCTCAGCGGCACCAGCGCGGCTACCTCGCCGCTCGCCGGGTCGACGTCCTCCAGCGTCTCGACGCCCTCAACCGGACGCCAGGCGCCGCCCACGTAGTTGTCGAGCCGCACCGCCCCGTCATTCACCCGCCGACGGGCCGATTTGTCAACTCCGGCTTGACGTTTCGTCCCGTCGGCGCCCATCACGTCGCCGCCGGTGCGCCGGGAAGGGGGATCGGTGCGTCTTCTTCGCGTTCGGGAGCGATCGCCGCCATCCGTTCGGCCCGCTTCTGCTGCCAGATCGTGAACGCCATCGCGACGACGGTGGCCGCGAAGAGGATCGTCGCGATCACGTTGACCTGGACCGGGATGCCGCGCTGGTTGGCGCCGAAGACGTAGAGCGGAAAGGTCACCGTCGTGCCCGAGTTGAAGTTGGAGATCACGAAGTCGTCGATCGAGAGGGCGAAGGCGAGCATCGCGGCGCCGATCACGCCGGGCATGATCAGCGGCAGGGTGACGGTGCGAAAGGTCGTGAAGGCGGTAGCGCCGAGGTCGCGGGCCGCTTCCTCGAGGCTGCGGTCGAAGCCGATCAGCCGCGATCGCACCACGACCACCACGAAGCTGATCGAGAACATGATGTGGGCGATCAGCAGGGTGGTGAAGCCCGGCGTCACCCCGTAGAGCAGGAACATCGAGAGCAGCGCGGCGCCGATCACCACCTCCGGCGTCGCCAGCGGGATCACGATCAGGATGTTGGTCACCCGCCGCCCGAAGAACTCGTGGCGGACCAGCGCAAGCGCCATCAGCGTGCCGATCGCGGTCGCCGCGAGGGTCGAGAGCGCCGCCAGCCGCAGGCTGGTCACCAGCGCGTCGGTCAGCTCTTCGATCGCGAACGGGTCCTTCCAGGCGTCGAGCGAGAAGCCGTTCCAGACGAGGTTGAACTTGCCGGCGGGGTCGTTGACCGAGAAGAGCGCGATCAGCGCGATCGGCAGCAGCATGTAGATCACCGCGAGGACCGCGTAGAGGACGATCGCGTGCTCGCGCAGCCAGCGCCAGGCGTCGCGCATCATGGCCGCACCTCGCTTCGCCGCCTCACGCTTTCGCCTCCGCCTCGGCCTCGTCGCCCATCAGCGCCTCGGAGCCCGCGAAGCGGATATAGGCGATCACCGCGACGAGGATGATCGCCATCAGGATGAAGGAGAGCGCCGCGGCCGTCGGGTAGTCGCTCAGCTGCAGGTAGCGGAACTGGATGACGTTGCCGATCATGAACTGCTGCGGGCCGCCCAGGAACAGGGCGTTGACGTAATCGCCGACCGCCGGGATGAAGGTGAGCAGCACGCCGGCGACGATCCCGGGCGCGCTGAGCGGCAACGTCACCCGCAGGAACGCCTGCCACGAGGAGGAGTAGAGGTCCCTGGCCGCCTCGACCAGCCGCATGTCGATCCGCTCCAGGCTCGCGTAGAGCGGCAGGACCATGAAGGGGAGGAAGTTGTAGGTGAGGCCGGCGATCACCGCCGCCGACGTCGCCAGCAGCCGCCCGTCGTCGGGGAGGATCTGGAGGAACTTGAGCGCGTCGACGGCCGGGCTGCGGTCGTCGAAGATCGACTGCCAGGCGATCGTGCGGATCAGGTAGGTGGTGAAGAAGGGAGCGATCACGACGAAGAGCAGCGCGTTGCGCCACCGGCCGGCTCGGAAGGCGATCGCATAGGCGAGCGGGTAGCCGATCAGCAGGGCCAGCAGGGTCGCGACCCCGGCGTAGTAGAACGAGCGCAGGAACTGCGTGTCGAAGGTGCTGAGCGCATCGCCGAAGTTGCCCCACTCCCAGGTGAACTCGAAGCCCGTGAGGAGCGTCCCGGACTCGAGCGAAAGCCGGCCCATGAAGTACATGGGCACGACGAAGAAGAGGACGAGCCAGACGACGCCCGGCCCGAGCAGCAGGTAGGGGACGAGGCGGCGACGAGCGCCTTTGCTCATTGCGCTCATCGCCGCCGTCCCATCGATCAGCCCGTCAAGAGCGACTCGAACGCTTCGGTCACTTTCGTCTCTTCCTCACCGCTCAGGGTCGGTTGGATCGAGCAGTCTTTGGTGAACGAATCGCTCGGGAAGATCAGCTGGTTTTTCGTCAGCTCTGGTTCCTCTTTCTCGAGGGCCTCTTTCACCCCGTCGACCGGCGTCACGTAGTTGACGTACGCGGCGATGTCCGCCTGGACTTTGGGGTCGTAGACGTAGTCGATGAACTCGAGCGCCGCGGCCTCGTTGGGCGCGCCGATCGGGATCACCATGTTGTCGGACCAGATGATGCAGCCCTCGGTCGGCATCCGCCACTCGATGTTGGGGTTGTCGGCCTGCAACTGCACGGCGTCGCCGGACCAGCCGATCGCCGCTACCACGTCCCCTTTGGTCAGGTCGCGGGCGTAGTCGTTGCCGGTGAAGCGGCGGATCTGGCCGGAGTCGACCGCCTCTTTCAGTTTGTCGACCGCTTTCAGCCAGTCCTCTTCGGTTGCCCCGTCGACGTCGACCCCTTCCGCCTTCATCACCAGCGGCACGGTGTCGCGCATCTCGGTGAGGAAGGTGACTTTGCCCTTGTATTTCGGGTCAAACAGGTCGTTGACCGAGCGCACGTCGGGCGCCAGGTCTTTGCGCACGACGATCCCCGTCATCCCCGACTGCCACGGAACCGAGTACTGGCGGCCGGGGTCGAAGGGCGGATCCTGCAGGTCGCCGCGCAGGTTGGCTTCGACGTTCGGCAGGGCGCTCTTGTCGAGGTTCTGCAGGTAACCGAGTTCGTTCATTTTGCTCGCCATCCAGTCGGTGACGACGAAAATGCTGCGGCCGCCGGAAGACCCCTGGGCGAGCTGCGGGCGAAGCTTGCCGAAGAATTCGACGTTGTCATTGACGTCCTCGATGTATTTCACCGAGACGCCGGTTTTCTCCTCGAAGTCGGCGATCGTGCCGTTCTCGCCGGGGTCGATGTAGAGCGGCCAGTTGGAGATCGTCAGGCTGCCCTCGACCGGCCCGGCTTCGGCCGTCTCGGTCGCGCCGTCGTTGCCCCCGCCGCCCTCGAGGCCGCCGTCGTCGCCGCACGCGGCGAGTCCAAGCGCGAGGACGAACGTCGCCAGCGCCACGACCAGTCTCGAATCACGAATCCTCATCGGCTCATCCTCTCTGTGGTTGCGGCCCCTCCCGGACCAGGTGCATGTGCTCCGGCTCCCAGCGGAGGGCTACCCGCGCCCCGCCGCCGGGCAACTGCTGGCGCTCGGCCTCGTCCGCGTTGGGGACGAGGACGGTCATCCGCACCCCGTCGCCGAGGTCGACGACTACCTGGGTCGCGGTGCCTAGGTAGAGCGAG
>DATABM010000135.1:0-8976 GCA_036259555.1 Solirubrobacterales bacterium | reverse complement strand
GGGTTCGGGAACCGGTTCGGACGGCGGTTCAGGTTCGGGTGTGGGCGCTTCGGAGGCTGGAGCGGGGACGGCTGCTGGTTCGGGCGGCGCGGCGGGCGGGTCCTGTCGTCGGAGGGGGGCGTCGCGCTGGCGCTTCGCTCTGCTCCGGGCGGAGGGACGTCGCGCCCGGCGCTTCGGAGCCTTGCCCTCCGCAGACTCCGCGCTGCGCGCGAGCCCCCCATCCGACGCCACCCGCCCGAGATGCCGCCGCGACTGCACAGCGGCTCGCCCGAGCCTTCTCCCCGGCTCGACAGCTCTCGGCTCGATTGCGACCCGTTGCGGGAGTCCAACATCCGCCGGGACAGGCGGAGGCTGTGGCGGCTCGAACAGCTCAGGGAATACCTGCAGCACGAAGAAGGCGCCGACCAGGCCCGCGGCGATCTTCCCCGCCGCCGTCCACCGAATCCGCAACCGCATGAACCCCTAAGTCCCGAGCCCAACCATCTCTCCCCCAAGGCGCTTCGTGGAAGAGGTAGGGCACACCCTGCGAACGGCTTGTACTTTTTTCGCTGAACGGCTCGCGGACAGCCGCTGCGTCTACTTCGAAAAAAGTTGAGAGAGCAGGGTGTGCCCTACCTCTCTAAGCAACCGCCTCATCCCGCAGCTCGGCGATGTCGCGCAGTTGCTCGTCGACCCAGTCGCCGGGGTTGCGCGAGAAGATGACCTCCTTGAGGTGCTGCGCTCGCAGGCGCCGCTCCTCCGGGTCCATGGTCAGCGCTCGGTGGATCGCGTCGGCCTGCTCCTGAATGTCGAAGGGGTTGACCGAGAGCACGCAGTCGGCAAGGTCCTCGTGGGACCCCGTGTTCTCGGAGAGCATCAGGACCCCGTTGCGGGTATTGACGGCTGGCGCCTCCTTGGCGACGAGGTTCATTCCGTCGAAGATCGAGTTGACCATCAACAGGTCGAAGTGCTTGTAACGGGCGACCGCGTCGTGGAAGTTCTCGTAGATCTTCAGGTCGATCGGCATCCAGTCAGTCGTCCCGTGGCGGTGGTTGACCACCGCGACCAGCGCCTCGATCCGTTCGAGGTACTCGGCGTACTCGGGGACGTCCTGGCGCGAGGGTTGCAGATGGGCGATGAAGGTCACCTTCTCGCGGAACTCCGGATGCTGGGTGAGAAAGACGTCGAAGGCGGTGAAGCCGCGCAGCACGTTCTTCGAGAGGTCGGCCCGGTCGACGCGGATGATCAGGTGCTCGCGGCGCCGCTCGAGCACCTCTCGCTCGGCCGCCGCCACCTCCGGCGACTCCGCCGCCCGTCGCAGTCGCTCGGCGTCGATCGAGAGCGGATAGGCCCGACAGAGCGTCTCGCCGCCTGCGTGACGCACGAGCGTGCGCTCGTAGTCGACCTCCACCTCGAGCAGTTCGTCGCAGCAGCGCAGGAAGTTGATGCAGTACGCGTGGGTGTGGAAGCCGATGATGTCGTTGGCGAGCATGCCGCGGTAGATCGCCTCGCGGATGCGGCCCGGCAGGATCCTCCAGCTGTCGGGCTGCGACCAGGGGATGTGGACGAAGTGGTGGAGAAAGGCGTCGGCGCGCTCGGCGCGGATCATGCCCGGCGCCGTGTAGAGGTGGTAGTCGTGCAGCATCACCAAGGGCCGCTCGCGGTCCTCGATCTGTCTCAGCACGGCCTGAGCGATGTCGCGGTTGACCGCCTGATAGCCGTGGTCCCAGGCATCGAGCTCCTCCTGGCGAATGTCCGGCGCGTTCGAGAGGTCCCAGAGGTAGTGCTGGATGAACCAGAGGATCGGGTTGGCGATCACGTTGTAGAAACGCTCGTAGGCGGCCGGGTCGCTGCCAACCATGAGGACGCGATACTCGATCCCGTCGATCTCCAGCTCCACCGGGCCGCCGCGCTCTTCGGAGACGGCGATGTCCTCGTCGGTCATCGCAGAGGCGATCCAGAGCGCCTCGCGATGCGAGACGAGTCCCGAGAGCGCCGTCACCAAGCCGCCGCCGCCTCGCCGCACCGTGCGCCCCCCCGCCTCATCGCGTTCGAACTGGGCGGGTCCCCGGTTGGAGACGATGATCAGTGGGTCGCCTCGATCGGCCACACGGTCACCCTACCCGGCGCACCCGGGCCGCCCACGGCGTCAGCGCGCGTTGAGCTCGCCGATCAACCCAAACCAGTCGCGCAGCAGCCGCGGCGAGAGGAACTCGCGGCGGGCGTGTTCCTTGCCGCTGCGGCCCAGCCGCTTGCCGAGCTCCGGGTCGGCGAGGATCTCGCAGCATCGCCGCGCACACTCCTCGGGCGAGTCGACAAGGAATCCGGTGACCCCGTTCTCGATCTGCAGCGGGATGCCGCCGACGTTGCCGGCGACGGTGGGGCGGCCCTTCCAGAGCGCCTCGGTGACGGTCAGGCCGAAGCCCTCGCGGATCGACTTCTGCAGGACGACGTCGGACTGCGACTGGAAGGCGTTGACCTCGATCGCGCCGACGTTGTTGAGGTTGTTGAGGATCTTGATGTCGGGGTCGCCTCCCGCGTACTCGAAGGTGCGCTGGAAGAAGTCCCAGCCCTCCGGGTCGTCGGTGGCCATCGAGCCGACCAGGGCCAGCTGCACCTCGGGAATCTCCCGGGTCACAGCGCGGTAGGCGTCGATCACGCCCATCGGGTCCTTCCAGGGGTCGAAGCGGGAGACCTGGGTGATCAGCGGCCGGTCGACGTCGATCCCGAACTGGTTGCAGACGAAGGCGGCGTCGTCGGGCGAGAAGGCCATGTTCTTGGGCGAGAGGGGATCGATCGCCGGCGGAATGATGTTGACGCCGTTATGACCATCGATCCCGTCGGGGACGTAGGCCGGCATGTGCCAGACGGTTGCGTCGTACTCCTGGATCAGCGGCTGCAGGCGCGCGATCGGGGCCGGATTCGGTTCGGAGAGGTCGATGTGGCAGCGCCAGATCCAGTTGCGACTCTTCTCGTTCGCCCCCCGGCGCAGGCCGATCGGCTGGGGGTCGTGGACGATGATCGTGTCCCATTCGCCCTGCAGGTCGCGGGCGTTCATCGCGTTGATCTCGTCGAACAGCTCCCACTGTTCGTCAGTCAGGGTCTCCTCGGCGCCCTGCAGCGAGTTATGGAGGAGCTTCGTAGCGTTGAAGAACTCCTCTTTGCCGAAGATGACGTGCCAGTGGGCGTCGAGGCCGGCATCGCGCATCAGCGGCACGATCGTGTAGAGGATCTCCGAGACCCCGCCCCCGAACGCAGTCGCGCTGACATGGAGGACGCGGTGTCCCTGGAGCGGCTCGGCGAGCTCGCGAATCTGCTCGCTCAGCTGCTTGCCGGCGATGTGCGTGTAGTCGGCGAGCGACTTCTGGCCTAGTGCGACTTCTTGGAGCACCGGCGGATTTCTACAGGCACGGGCGGTTAGACAGCCGGCCGGCGTCTAGGGGCGACCGGCCGGCCGCTCTCCGAGGGTCACGCCGATCCGCTCCCGCTCGCCGTCGTCGTGCAACACGTCTAGCGTCACCTCCTCGCCCGGGCGCCGACTGGCTATGTACCGAGCCAGATCGTCGGGCCGAACGACCTCACGCCCGTCGACGGCGAGGATCGTGTCGCTGCCTACCCGGTACCCGACACCCTGGAAGCGCAGTCGGTCGTCGCCGCCCTCCAGGCCGGCGTCCTCGGCTGGGCCACCCTCGACGACCTCGGCGATCAGGCCGCCGTAGTCTGCGTCGAGCCCGAGCTTGTCGGCCAGCTGCGGGTAGAGCGCCTGGCTGGAGACCCCGATGTAGGCGTACTCGACGCTGCCGTTGCGCTTGAGCTGGGCGACCGACCGTTTGATTGAGGAAATCGGAACGGCGAAGCCGACGCCGTCGTTGGCGCCCGAGCTCGTCTCGATCTGCTGGTTGATTCCAATAACGCGTGCCGCGGCATCGAGCAGCGGTCCGCCGGAGTTGCCCGGGTTGATCGATGCGTCCGTCTGGATCGCGCCCTCGATCTGGAACTGGGTCAGCGAGCGCACCGAGCGATCGGTGGCCGAGACGATGCCCACCGAGAGCGACTGCTGCTCGCCGAACGGACTGCCGATCGCGGCCACCGGCTGTCCGACGACCAGCTCCCTGTCGTCGCCGAGCTCGAGCGGGTGCAGCTCGAAGTCCTTGGGTGGGTCGATCTGGAGCAGGCCAACGTCCGCGAAGGGGTCAAAACCAACGACTTCCGCGGCCAGCACGTTGCGGTCGGGGAACTCGACGAAGACCGCCTCGGCCTCCTCGCGGTCGCCACCCTGGCCGTCGGTGATCACGTGAGCGTTGGTGACGATCCGCCCTGCGCCGTCGAGCACGAAGCCGGACCCTTCCGCCCCGCCCGCGCCGTCGAAGATCGCCCTGATCGTGACCACTCCGGGCGAGGCCCTGCGGTAGACCGCCGCCGCGTCGAAGCCCTCGGCGGCGGCTTGGACCACGAGCTCGGTGGTGGCCCGCCCCGCCGGAGCGGACGTCGAGCCCGCCCTCTCGCCCTCGCCCTCGCCGCCGCAGCCGGCGAGAAAAGCCGCCAGCGCCAGGGCCAGCACCGCCCTCCTCACGCCGTGGTCCTCGCTCCAGGGGGGAGGGCGGGCGCCGCAGTGCGGCGGCCGGCGGGAAGGTCGAGCGTGAATGCGGTGAAACGGCGGCTCGAAGCGACCACCACGTTGCCCTCCATGCGTTGCGCCACCTCGCTCGCTATCGCCAGGCCCAGGCCGGATCCCCCGGAGGGGTTGGCGGTGTAGAAACGCTCGAAGAGGCGCTTTTGAACCCGCTGCGGGATCCCCTCCCCATCGTCGGAGACGGTCAGCTGGGCGCGGCGGTTGACGGAGTAGGTGGTCACGGTGACGCTGACGCCCTCCGGCGTGTGGGTCAAGGCGTTGTCAAGCAGGATACGGATGATCTGACGCACCCGCTCGGGGTCGGCGAAGGCAACGACGGGCCGCTCGGGTGTTCGCAGCTCGAGCCTCGAGCGGTGGTGATCGGCGCGGGGTCCGAACTCGCGTACGACTTCGCGCGCGAGGACGCTGAGCTCGACGGCCTGCGGGTCGAGCTCGACCCCGCCGGCGTCGAGCTGGGAGAGGTTGAGCAGGTCGGAGCTGAGCTTCGTAAGCCGGTCGATCTGCTGGCGCATGGTGCGCAGGAACTCCGCGCGCTCCTCCGGGTTCGGCTCCTCGTCGTCGAGCAGCTCCAGGAAGCCGCCGAGGCTGAAGATCGGGGTGCGCAGCTCGTGGGAGGCGTTGGCGATGAACTGCTTGCGGGCACTGTCGAGCTCAGCGAGGCGACGCTGCATCTCGTTGAAGGTGCGCGCGAGCTCCGCCAGGTGGCCCGAGTGGTCGACGGGAAGGCGGGTTGCGAAGTTGCCTTCGGCCACCTCGCGCGCCGCTTCGTCGATCCGCCTGATTCTCGCCGTCGCGAGGTGGGCGAAGTAGAAGCCGAAGCCACCGGAGAGCAGCAGCGAGATCAGGCCGCCGATGAAGATCGGTCCCGAGGCCCCGCCGTGGCCGCCGATCAGGACGACCCAGATGTAGATGATCGCCGAGGTGCCTATCCCGATCGCCAGCGAGAGCGTGGTGATCCTGTTGCCGAGCGCGGTGAGGCGGAGGTTCCTCATTCCCGGAAGCGGTAGCCGACGCCCCGCACGGTGAACAGGTACTCGGGCTGTTTCGGGTTGCGCTCCAGCTTCTCCCGCAGATGCCGGATATGAACGTCGATGGTCCGCGGGTCGCGGTACTCCGAGTCCCCCCAGACCTGCTCGAGCAAGGTCTCACGGGTGAGTACCCGGCCCGGGGAGCGTGAGAGGGCGCCGAGGATCTCGAACTCGACGTAGGTGAGCGTGACGTCCTCGCCCCTGAGGGTGACCGTGCGGCGGCTCGGGTCGACGCGCAGGTCGCCAAGCTCGATCGGCTCCTCTTCGCGCGGCTGGGTGGCCATCCGCGAGCGTCTCAGCGCCGCCTTCACGCGGCTGCGGAACTCCCGCACCGAGAAGGGCTTGGTGATGTAGTCGTCGGCGCCCACCTCGAGGCCGGCCACCTTGTCTGTCTCGCTCCCCTTCGCGGTCAGCATGATGATCGGCACCTGGCTGCGACGCCGCAGCTGCCGGCAGACCTCGACGCCATCGAGCTTGGGAAGCATCAGGTCGAGGATCACCAAGTCGAAGCGGCTCTCGCCGAAGCGCTGCAGGGCTTCTCGGCCGTCGAGGGCCGAGATCACCTGGTAGCCGTCCTTGCGCAGCGGATAGCTGAGCAGGGTCTGTACCGACCGCTCATCGTCGACAAGCAAGATCCGCGTTGACCCGTTCGGCATTGGGGGAAGGGTAATCGGGCGTACCGGGCTCTCCGAGAAATCGGCGTGGACGTATGTGCTAGTACCAAGAACTAAGGGTCTGCGTCCCCTGGCCGATATGAGGCGCACGATGCAGAAGCGTCAGCTGAAGAGACTGATCGAGACCGGGGCGTATCGGCCGCGGGCGGCCGAGGTTGCTCAGGCGATGCTGCGGCGACGCGCCGTCCGCGAGCTGTTGATCGGCGCGCCGACCGGCTCGAACGGCAACGGCAAGCTCGACCGCGCCGGGGGGTTGTCGCTCAACCCAGCTGATCGAATCCAGTCGCCGCCGACGGCGCCCCGCCAGGCAGCCTGATCTCGACGCCCGCGCCCGCGACGGCCTCGCCGACCGGGGTCAGCGCGGTGCCGGTCTCCCTCACCGCCGCGGCCGCTCGCTCGTAGAGCTCGGGCGGCAGCGTCACCAGCAGCTCGTAGTCCTCGCCGCCGGAGAGCGCGAGCTCGAGCGGCTCGCGACCGACGATGGCAGCAGCGTCGCCGACGCCGGCCTCCAGCGGCAGGGCGGAGGCGTCGATCTCGAGGGCGACTTCGCTTGCCACGGCGAGATGGCGAGCGTCGCCGGCGAGGCCGTCGCTGAGGTCGATCATGGCCGTTGCGCCGCTGGCCGCGAGGGCTCGACCGGCCCTCAAGCGTGGCCGAGGTCGAAGCTGGCGCTCGATCAAGTCGAGGCGTTCGTTCCTCCCCGCCTCCAGCAGCACGAGACCCGCCGCGGCGCCCCCCAGCTCGCCGGTGACGGCGACGAGGTCGCCGTGTCTCGCGCCGCTGCGGGTGAGGAGGTCCTCGGCTGCGGCTGCGTGGCCCACTACCGTCGTCGACAGGGTCAGCGCCGGCGCCCGCGAGACGTCCCCGCCCGCCAGCGTCGTGCCGGTGGCCCTGGCGAGCTCGATCATCCCTTCGACCAGCTCGAGACAGCCCGCCTCGTCCAGGTCGGGCGGAACGCCGAGGAACACGTATGCCTCGCCGGGTTCGGCGCCCATCGCCGCGAGGTCCGAGAGCGCGGTGGCGAGGGCCTTGTGGCCGATCGCGACGAGCGAAGCGTGCTCGCGGCGGAAGTGAACCCCCTCGACGAGGGCGTCTACGGAGGTCGCCGTGGCGCCGCCCGGGACCGTGACGGAGGCGTCGTCGCCGCTGCCGACCACAACCCGCGGCCCGCTCGCGCCCAGCCTTTCCCTGATCTGCTCCAGGAGCTCGAACTCGCCCACGCCCTCATTGTCCCTCGTCGCCGTGGGCGACCCGCGCGGCGACTAATGTGCGGCGAACGTGGACGACCGGCAACCATTCCTGCATCGAGTCGGAGCGGCGGCGTCCCGAGTCGGAAGCAGACCGCCGCGCAGCAAGGGTCTCCGGCTCGCGATCCAGCTTGGGATTGCAGTGCTCGTCTTCGGCTTTCTCGTCCTCACGGTCGTCAACCAGTGGGCGGAGATCCGCGACGAGGGCGTCCACTTCCACATCGCCTGGCTGCTGCCCGCCTTCTTCTTCCTCGGCCTCTTCTACGCGCTGAGCGCGCTCGGCTGGGACCTGATTCTGCGCTCGTTGGGACACCAGATCGGGCTGGGTCGCGCGCAGGTCGCCTGGGGCCAGCCGCTGCTCGCCCGTTACGTCCCGGGCAGCGTCCTCTACGTGCTCGGCCGCCTGCTCCTCTCAGAGCGGGCCGGCGTGTCGCGGCGGATCACGCTCGCCAGCATCGTCTACGAACAGGCGATCTCGGCGACCTCGGCGATCATCGTTGCCGCCTACTTCATCATCAGCCACCCCGATCTCGAGGGCGAGCCGCTGCGATGGGCCGTGCTCGCCTTCATCCCGGTGCTGATCGCTCTGCTCAGCCCGCGCGCCTTTCGGCCGCTGACCGACCGTGTCCTTGCCGCCTTCGGGCGAGAACCGCTTCCCGCAGTCATCTCGCTGCGCGACATAGTGGCCCTGCTTGCCTTCTATGCGCTCAACTGGGGCGTGGTTGCCGTCGGCCTCTACTGCGTCGCCAGGTCGGTGAGCCAGATCCCCTTCAGCGAGGTCCTCACGGTCGGCTCGGCGCAGGCCGTCGGGTACGTGGCGGCCCTCGTCACCCTCGTCGCGCCGGCGGGGCTCGGCATCCGCGATGCGGCGTTCGCCTGGGCGGTCAAGGTCGCGGTGCCCGGGCAGAGCTTCGCGCTGGCCTCGCTGATCGCAATCGTCGTCCGCGGCGTGATGACCGTGGTCGAGCTGGTGTACGTCGGCGCGGTGACGGCGTTGGGCAAACGCGAGGGGTGGTCGATTCCGACCGGCGTGCTGCATCCGTCGCCCGAGGAGCAGGCGGCCGAGGAGCCGCCTGCCGCGCGGTCGCCCGAGATTCTGTGACTCAAGAGGGAGAGGGTCCGGTCCCCCTCACGCTCAACTTTTTCTGAAGACAGCGACAGGCTGTCCGCGGGCCGCGTTTCAGAAAAAGTACAAGCCGCTTAGAGGGACACCCGATCCCCTCCTCGACAGCTACAGGGGGATGCGGGCGCCGAGCTGGTAAGCCGTGAGAGCGAGGGTCAGGGCCGTGAGCGGAGTGTCTCTCGATAGCGCAGTTAGGGGCAGGAGCCAGACGAGGTACCAGGGGAGGAGCCAGGAGGTCGCTAGGAGGAGGCCGAGGGTCGTCCAGGCGGCGGCACGGAGCCAGTCGCCGCCG
>DATABM010000134.1:0-4417 GCA_036259555.1 Solirubrobacterales bacterium | reverse complement strand
GTTATGCACCCATGGGGTGCATAACTCACGGCGGGTCGCTCAAGGATCGCCGCGGGCGCGTCGATCTAGCTGACCATGGACTTCGACTTCTCAGAGGTCCTCCGCCGCATGGTGGAGACACGGGCGTCCGACGTGCATCTGACGCCGGGCGTGCCGCCTGCGATCCGCGACAAGGGCAAGATCGTGCACATGGACGGCTTCCCGAAGCTGTCCGGGCAGGAGACCCGCGAGGTCGTCTACAGCATCCTCAACGACGACCAGCGCAAACGCTTCGAGACCCAGAAACAGCTCGACTTCGCCTACGCGATCCCGGGCGTCGCCCGCTTCCGCGTCAACTGCTTCTTCCAGCGCGGCTCGGTGAGCGCCGCCTTCCGCCTGGTCCCGCAGGAGATCCCGGGCCTCGACTCGCTCGGCGTGCCACAGGTGCTGCGCGAGCTGGCCGCCAAACCGCGCGGCTTCGTCCTCGTCACCGGTCCGACGGGCTCCGGCAAGAGCACGACCCTGGCCTCGATGATCGACGTGATCAACCAGGAGCGCCAGGATCACATCCTGACGATCGAGGATCCGATCGAGTTCCTGCACCAGCACAAAAAATCGATCGTCAACCAGCGCGAGATCGGCTCCGACGCGGAAACCTTCGCCCTCGGGCTGCGCGCCGCACTGCGAGAGGACCCCGACGTGATCCTGGTCGGCGAGATGCGCGACCTGGAGACGATCTCCACGGCGCTGACCGCCGCCGAGACCGGCCACCTCGTCTTCGCCACCCTCCACACCCAGTCGACGGCGCAGACCGTGGACCGGATCATCGACGTGTTCCCGCCCGAGCAGCAGGGACAGGTGCGGACGCAGCTCTCGATCGCGCTCCAGGGCATCGTCACCCAGCAGCTGCTTCCAACGGCGGACGGGATGGGCCGCGTGGTCGCGACCGAGGTCCTCGTCCCGACGCCGGCGATTCGCAACCTGATCCGCGAGGGCAAGACGCACCAGATCTACGCCGCAGTGCAGACCTCGGGTGCGGTGGGCATGCAGACGATGGACGCCGACCTGGTGCGGCTCGTGAGGGCCGGCAAGATCACCCGCTCGCTCGCCGAGCAGCGCGCCTCGGTGCCCGAGGAGCTCAAGCGGCTGCTCGGCGGGTCCTCCACGGGGTCCGCCGCCCTCGGCGAAAACGGAGCGATGCAGTCCGCTCCGACCCCGCCCGCCCCCCAGCCGTCGATCGGATCGCCGCCGTCTGGAGGCCCACCGCCCTCGGCTGCGCCCCCGGTTCCCTCCAAGGGGGGCTAGACGATGGCGGGCGCGACCACCTTCGCCTTCAAAGCCATGGACGTTGCCGGCGCGCCTACCGCCGGCGAAGTCGAAGCCGAGTCCAAGGCGCAGGTCACCGAGCAGCTGCGCCAGCGCGGCCTGATCGTCCTCGACGTCAGCGAGAAGAGCAAGCCCTTCAAGATCGAGGACGTCTTCCGCCGCTGGAAGAAGATCGACATGCGGGAGCTGGCGGTCTTCTCGCGCCAATTCGCAACGTTGGTCGCCTCGGGGATGCCGATGCTGCGCACCCTCCACACGCTGGAAGAGCAGACCCAGGACGAACGGATCAAGGAGGCCGTCGCCGGGGTCCGCGCCGACGTCGAGTCCGGCTCGACCTTGGAGCAGGCGATGGAGCGCCACCCCGAGGTCTTCGACCGGCTCTACCGGGCGATGGTCCGCTCCGGCGAGGAATCGGGCCGCCTCGAGGACGCGCTGGATCGCGTCGCCTTCCAGGTCGAGAAAGCGGACGCGCTGAGGCGTCAGGTGAAATCGGCGATGATGTACCCGTCGCTGGTCTTCGGCTTCGCGGTGCTGGCCCTGCTGGCGATCGTCACCTTCGTCATCCCCGTCTTCGCCGGCATCTTCAAGGAACTCGCCGAAGAAAACCCGGCCGAGAGCGGCGCCCTGCCGATCCCAACGCAGATCTGCGTCACCGCCTCGGATGCGATCACCAGCTACTGGTTCATCATCTTCCCTGCCGCGATCGCCGCCGCGATCGGCTTCTTCAAATGGAAGCGGACGGACAAGGGCAAGGAAGTCTGGGACCGCCTCATCCTCCGCATCCCCTTTCAGATCGGCGACGTAATCCAGAAGATCGCGCTGGCCCGGTGGTCTCGCACCTTCTCCGGCTCGGTATCCGCCGGTGTGCCGATGCTCCAGTCGATCAAGCTGACGGGGGAGACTGCCGGCAACATCGTGCTCGAGCAGGCGATGGACGACGTCTACGCTTCGGCGAAGCGGGGCGGCTCGCTCGGGCGGCCGATCGAGAAGAACCCGATCTTCCCACCGATGGTTGGCCACATGGTCTCGGTGGGGGAGGAGACCGGCCAGCTCGAACACATGCTGGGCAAGGTCGCCGACTTCTACGAGACCGAGGTCGACGCCAAGATCAAAGCGCTCACCTCGCTGATCGAGCCGCTGATGATCGTCTTCGTCGGCGGCATGGTCGGCTTCATCGTGATCGCGATGTACCTGCCGATCTTCAGCCTCTACGACAAGATCGGCTGATCGCCTGGTCGAGAGGGGAGGCGGTACGCGCTGCCGGTCATGCCCGGGTATGCCCGCCCCCGTCTACGCCATCCGTCCAGGCTCAGGGGGTTAGGGGTAATCCTCGGATGGATGGACGGCGCCGCCAAAGGCCAGCTCGTGACCGCGAGCGCACGCTTACCTGAGCGCCAGCGCGAAGCGCTCGAGCTGCGCGAGCTCCAAGGTCTCTCTTATAAGGACATCGCGGCCAGGCTGGAGACCACGTGGGCCTGCGTCGGCCAGCTCATCGCCCACGGCAGGATCAACCTCTACGACGAGCTCCACGGCACCATCCTCGCTTCGGTCGCCCCTTCGCCGGACTGCGAACGAGCACTCAGTCTCATCGCGGCGCGCGAAGACGGGGAGCTGGGCGATCCCGTCGAGGCGAGCTGGCTCGACGCCCACCTGGAGGGCTGCGGCCGCTGTCGTCGCGGCGTCGAGGAGATGCGCGAGGCCGCTACGGCTTACCGTGCCACGACGTCGGACTCCGCCATGGCGGGCACTGCGACTGTCACGTCGTCCACCTCGGCCGCGCCCGTGACGCGCCGCCGCGTCACCTTGGCGGCGGCGGTCGCCTGTCTGCTCCTCTTTGCGGGCGTCGCCGCCGCGGTTGTTCGCGACGGCTCGCCTCCGACCGTCGAGCCCGCGGTCAGCGTTGCGGATCGAGCGTCGCCGACGCCCGGCGACACGGCGAAAGGGAAGGACGAGAGAGCCACGAGGAAGGAGCGGCACGCGAAGGCGAGCAAGAAGGCGGTTCGCGGCGAGGGAACCGATGCCACCGCCGCGCCCGCGGCGCCGATCGCTCCGGTGACGAGCGAAGTCCCCGTTGCCGCGCCCGACGCCGAGCCGCCGACCGGTGGGGGAGGCGGGGACGCGCCGAACCGGCCCACCGGGCGGACCGCAATCGATCCCCCACAGCGAACCGCCGCCCCGAAGCCGAAGCCGGCACCCGATACCAGCTCGCCGACTCCCTCGACGGCTCCCGTCCCGGCGCCAGTCGCTGAATCCCCGCCGGTTGACGAACCTGCAGACGAACCGCCCCACGGCCGCGAACCGCCGGGCAAACCGGCGCACGCCGGTCCTAAGTAGCCCCACCCGGCCAGCCGTAGCGTTATGACGTGCGGCTGCGGCGCTAAGCCATTCGGCTACGAGAGATTGCGTGCGTCTCCTGCGCAATCTATTGTCGTTCCTGCAGCTAACTCTAGCCGTACCGATTGCAGGGGAGGAACTCTTGCCGCCAGCTCATGCTGCTCGCTCGCCAGTGCCTGGATGTCGCTTGGCGGCAATTGTCATTGCGCTGCTGCTCGTTCTCGCCATCGCTCCGGCATCGGCGTCGGCGACCGCCCTTCCGACCACGATCAGCGAAAACATGACGCTGACGGCAGCCGGAAGTCCCTATACCGGCACCTCGACGACCATCTCCGAAGGCGTTACGGTCACCGTGGAACCGGGGGCCCTGGTCAAGCTCACGGGCTCGCTGACGAGTAAAGGGACGCTCGACGTCAACGGCACGGCCGAAGCGCCAGCGGTCTTCACTTCCTCGGCGGACTCGGCCCCGGGCCAGTGGACCGGCGTGGTGCTCCAAGCTGGAGGGGGCTCCTCGAGCCTGAGGCATGCCGAGGTTCGCTATGCGAAAACGGGGGTCGCGATCAGCGGAGGAATCTCGCCTACCGTCGAATACTCCTACATCCATCACGCATCGGGAGTTGGTATTGCGGCGACGGATGGCTCTCCCGAGATCGCCCACAACACGGTCTCCGACAACGCCAACATGGCTATCTCCTACCAGTCGCTGACCAGCCAGGCCAAGATCCACGACAACCTGGTCGAGCGCAACGCCTCGGGGATTGGCGCTGCCTTTCACGGC
>DATABM010000133.1:0-11112 GCA_036259555.1 Solirubrobacterales bacterium | reverse complement strand
TCGAGGGCACCTCCGAGATCCAGCGCCTGGTCATCTCGCGGGCGATCTCAGGCGTCCACATCAAATAGGGGCCCTAGGGGCCCTGGCTTTCAAGCCTTGTTCCCTCAGGCGCTTCGCAGCCTGAACTTCTTTTTTGTCCGGGCCTTTCTTCTTCGGACCCGGCGTCTCCAGCGTTGCCGGCAGCCCCTCGAAGCGGGGCTCGGAGAGGAAGGCAGCGAGGCCCTTCTTGCCCATCTCGCCCGTGCCGACATTGGCGTGACGGTCGCGGCAGGAGCCGAGCGGCGCCGCGGCGTCGTTGACGTGGACGCAGCGCAGGCGGTCCAGGCCGACCTTCTCGTCGGCCTCGTCGAGGACGGATGAGAGGTGCTCGGCGTCGGTGACGTCGAAGCCCTGCACGAAGAGATGGCAGGAGTCGAGGCAGAGGCCGAGCCGCTCACCCGCTCCGGCCAGCTCGATCAGCTGCGCCGTCTCGTCGAAGTCGCGCCCCAGCAGTCCTTTGTGGCCGGCGGTCTGCTCGAGCAGGAGCGGGCAGCTCTCCGTCGCGTCGAGCGCTGCGGCGATCACCTTCGCCGCTCGCTTCATGGACGGGCCGTGGGGCTCGCCTTTCTGGGCCCCCGGGTGCAGAACGACCCCGGCCGCCCCGATTCCGTCGCCGGTCCGCAGGGCGTGGGTCAGAGACTCCAGCGACTTCCGGCGCAGCTCCTTGTCTTTCGTCGCGCAGTTGATCAGGTAGACGGCGTGGATGACGACCGCTTCGACCGGCGAATCCGCCATCGCTTCGCGGAACGCGGCGAAGTCGTCGGGCCCGTATCTCGTCGGCCGCCACATGCGCGGGCTCTGGTTGAAAATCTGGATCGATTCGCAGCCGCGCTCGGTGCCGCGCCCGATCGCATTCGCCAATCCGCCCGAGGTGGAAACATGCGCGCCGATCAGCATCGTGTCCGCCGACTCTCCTATCCGACTGGGAAGTAGATGACTTCGCCCTCGCTCCCTCCCGAAGAATCAGATCGTGACGGTCGGTCGCTCCGGCTCAGGTTTGCTCCATCGCCGACCGGCGTGCTGCACATCGGCGGCGCGAGGACGGCACTCTACAACTGGCTGGCCGCCCGGCGGGCGGGCGGAGCGCTGGTGTTGCGCATCGAGGACACCGACCGCGAGCGTTCGACCGCAGAGAACGTCGAGCAGATCCTCGACGCGCTGCGCTGGCTGGAGCTGGAGTGGGACGAGGGGCCGATCTCGCAGGCCGACCGCGCCGAACGGCACGAAGCGGCCCTGCAGCGCCTGCTCGAGTCCGGCGCCGCCTACCGGGACACCGCCACCGCCAAGGACGTCGAGGCATGGAAGGCGGAGCACGGCGCCGACCGCGGCTACCGCGGCCCGCTCAGCGAAGAGACCGGGGCCGCGGTCCGGCTGCGCGTGCCGGACGAGGGGGAGACGGTCGTCGAGGATCTGATCCACGGGCCGGTCCGCTTCCCCAACCGCAGCTACGACGACTTCGTGATCGCCCGCGGCGACGGCTCGGTCCTCTACAACTTCGCGGTCGCTGTCGACGACGCAGAGATGGGGATAACCGACGTCGTTCGCGGCGACGACCACCTCTCCAACACGCCCAAGCAGCTGCTCGTCCTGCGCGCCCTGGGCCACGAGCCGCCCCGCTACGCGCACCTGCCACTCCTGCACGGCCCCGACGGACGCAAGCTCTCCAAGCGCCACGGCGCCGCCTCGGTTCAGGAGCTGCGCGAGGCTGGCTACCTGCCCGCCGCGGTGCGCAACTACCTGGCCCTGCTCGGCTGGGGCGCCGACGACGACGCGACGCTGATTCCCACCGCGGAGCTGGTCGCGCGCTTCCGGATCGAGGACGTCGGCAAGGCGGCCGCCGTCTTCGACGAGAAGAAGCTGCGCTGGATGAACGGCCGCTACATGCGCGAGATGCCGCTCGACGAGTACACGGCGGCCGTCGCCGCCCACCTGGGGCGCGAGCCGGACGAGCGCCTGCGCGCCGCCTGCGAGATAGCCCAGGAGAAAGCGCAGACCCTGTCCGAGGTGTGGCCGCTGATCCGCTTCCTCTTCGAGCAGCCAGCCGACGACGAGAAGGCGTGGCGAAAGGTGATGAAGGACGGCGCCGGCGAGCTGCTCGGCGAGGCGCGCGGAGTGCTGGCGGAGGCCGAGGGGTTCGATCCCGACGCCATCGAGGTCGCCCTCTCGCCGCTCCCCGAGCGGCTCGGCGTCAAGCCGGGCAAGGTCTACCAACCGATTCGCGTTGCGATCACCGGGACCACCGTCTCACCGGGGATCTTCGAGTCGCTCGCGGTGCTCGGCCGCGAGGAGTCACTCCGGCGAATAGACGCCGCTCTCGTGCGCCTCCGCGCATAAAGGCACCTAAAAGTAAGGACGTGCAGGCTAAACCGTGCGTCCTCTTCTGCCGATGACGTGGGCGAAGCGAGACGCCGATGTCTTCGAGCAAGCCAAACGGAAAGGTGCACAAGGCCGACGCCGTGCACAGCAAAGGGGGCACCGCGCCCGCAGCGCCGGGCGCCCGCCTCGCGGCCGCCTTCGAGGCGGTCGAGAAGTTCCCGGCGCTGATCGAGTCGCGGGCTCGGGTGATGAAGGCCGCGACGGCCGAGACCGCCCGCGTCGGCGAGATCGTCGAGGCGGTCGAGGCGGATGTCGCGCTGACGATCGCCGTCCTGCGCTTCGCCAACCGCGCCGGCGGCCGCACCGACGTCGCAGGCATCCCGGCCGCGGTGGAAATCCTGAAGCCGTCCGGCGTGCTGGCGATCGCCGGCACCGCTCCGGTCTTCGACTTCTTCGAGCCAAACGGCAGCTGGGAACTGCGGCCCGAGCAGTTCCGGGTCCACGCCCTCGCCACCCAGCAGGCGGCGGAGCGGATCGGCCGCGCGATCGGTTGGCCCGAACGCGACGAGCTCGTCGTCGCCGCTCTGTTGCACGACATCGGCCGCCTCGTGGTCTCCAAGCTCCATCCCGGCCGGCGCAGCTACCTCGACGCCACTTTGCTGACCCCCGAGCAGCGACTGCGCGAGGAACGTGACCAGCTCGGAATCGACCACGCCCTGGTCGGCGGCGTGCTTGCTCGGCGCTGGAACCTGCCGCAGCGGATCGCCGTGGCGATCGAGCGCCATCACGCCGAGGACGCGGACGGCCTCGCGGCGATCGTCGCGACGGCCGACATGGTCGCCCACTACTCGCAGGGCGAGGCGGTGACGCCGGAGCGGCTGCGCGCCATGGCGAAGCGCTGCCGCCTCGGCATAGAGCCCCTGCGTGAACTGCTCTACGAGCTTCCCTATTCGCGCCAGGACACCCAGCGGGTGCGCGAGCCGTGCCCGCTCTCAGCCCGCGAGCTCGACGTGTTGCGCTACCTCTCCGAGGGCATGGTCTACAAGCAGATCGCCGGCGAGATGCACCTCTCGGTCTCGACGATCCGCACCCACCTGCACAACGTCTACGGCAAGATCGGCGCCGTCGACCGCGCCCAGGCGGTGCTCACGGCCCGCGACCGCGGCTGGATCTAGACCAGTCCGCCGCCCGCGCGGCTTCGCGTCCGCGGGCGGCAATCGCCATCTCGACGCGGCACGCGGAATCAGATCGTGACGCTCGCCGATCGCCTACTCGATCAAGGACTCGCGCAGGGCGATCGACACGGCGTGGGTGCGGTTCTTGGCCTCCAGCCGCGAGAGCGCCTTCTTGAGGTGCGTCTTGACCGTTTCCTCGCTGACATCCAGCTCGCGGGCGGCGAAGACGGTCGAGTGGCCGTCGGCCAGGAGTTGCAGGATCTGCCGCTGGCGGCGGGTCAGCTTGCCACGGCTGCCGCGCGCCGGGATCGCCGGGTCGATGAAGCGCTCGTGGGCCAGCGCAGCCCGCACGGCGTCCAGCAGCGCCTCGGCCGCAGCCGTGCGAGATAGGTAAGCGCTCGCTCCGGCCTGGAGTGCCGCCGTGACCATGTAGCGCTCGGCGCGCTCGCCGTGGGCGACGATCCCCAGGCCGGGTGCAGCCTGGCGCAGAAGTTGAATCGCCTCGATCCCGCGCAGCGTTTCCACCGCCCCGGCCGGCGCCCGCCGCATGTCGACGATCGCCACGTCGATGCTGCCGACGTCGCGGATCAGCTCGACCGCCTCTTCGCGACGCTCGGTCTCGTGCACCTCGAAGTCGTCGGAAAGCGTCTGGCGGACGCCCGCCCGCACGAGGGGATGGCCGTCGATCACAAGACAGTGCGGTCGCTCGGATCCCAAGGCCCGATCCTACATCCAGCCAGGTCCGCGCCGTGCGGTAGAAACCTCATGTGATCTCGATCACCTCGAAGTCCCGCTACGCCGTCGTCGCGATGGCGGAGCTGGCTCGCTCGGGCGACCGGCCGGTTCCGGTCAAGGAGCTGGCCGAGCGTCGTCGCATCCCCGAGCAGTTTCTCGAGCAGCTCTTCTCGACGCTCCGCCGCGCCGGCCTGTTGACCAGCCACCGCGGCATGAAAGGCGGCTACACCCTCGCCCGCCCGGCCGATGAGATATCCGTGCTCGAGGTGGTGCAGACCCTCGACGGCAAGGTCGGCCAGGAGGCCGACGAGGCCGGCGGCATCTGGGCAGAGGGCGTCAACGCCCTGCGCAAGGTCTTCGGCCAGACGACGATCGCCGAGGTGGCCCGCCGCGAGCTCGACGAGGCCGAGGCAGGGATGTACTTCATCTGATGAAGATCGGCCCCGAGGCCTCCGCAGTCGTCGGCGACACGCCGCTGGTGGCTCTGCGCCGCCTGGGGGAGGGCCTCCCGGGCGAGGTCTGCGCCAAGCTCGAGTACTTCAACCCCGGCGGCTCGGTCAAGGACCGGATCGGGGTGGCGATGATCGACGCCGCCGAGGAGCAGGGGCTGATCGAGCCGGGCAGATCGGTGATCGTCGAGCCGACCAGCGGCAACACGGGGATCGCCCTGGCGATGGTCTGCGCGGCACGTGGCTACGAGCTGATTCTGACCCTGCCTGAGGGCATGAGCCGCGAGCGGGCGAAGCTGCTGCGCGCCTACGGCGCCGAGGTGCGAGAGACGCCCTCGCTCGGTGGCATGGGGGAGGCGGTCGCCCTCGCCGAGGAGATTTGCGAGCAGCGCAGGGGGTTCATGCCGCAGCAGTTCCGCAACCCCGCCAACCCGGAGGTTCACCGGCGAACGACCGCCGAGGAGATCTGGCGCGATACCGACGGTGAGATCGGCGCCTTCGTCGCCGGGGTCGGAACGGGCGGGACCATCACGGGCGTCGGGGGCGTCTTGCGTGAGCGCAGCCCCGAGACGCTGATCGTCGCGGTCGAGCCCGCCGCCTCTCCGGTCCTCTCCGGCGGCGCGCCCGGGCCACACAAGATCCAGGGGATCGGCGCCGGCTTCGTGCCCGAGGTTCTCGACCGCTCGGTCGTCGACGAGACGATCGCCGTCTCCGACGAGGACGCTTTGGAGACCGCTCGGCTGGCCGCACAGCGCGAGGGCATCCTGGCCGGCATCTCGGCGGGCGCCAACGTCAGGGCGGCGCTCGAGGTGGCGGCGCGGCCCGAGCTGGAGGGCAAGCGCGTCGTCACCGTCGTCTGCGACTCGGGTGAGCGCTACATGTCCCTACCCTTCTTCTCACCATGAGGGCATACACCGCCACCGCCTCTCCTCGCCCGGATGCCTGAAGCATCGGATATGGACGGGAATTCGCTTCCGCGTTCGGGGGCGGCGGGTCTGCTCAGCCGTGTTACCTGCGAGATCAAAGCCGACGTCAAGGCGGCTCGCGAACGCGACCCCGCCGCGCAGGGGGTCTCCACCTTCGAGATCCTGACCAGCTGGGGCGGTGTCCAGGCGCTGCTCGCTCACCGCGTCGCCCATGCCCTGCACGGCGCCGGCGTCCCGGTCGTCCCCAACGTGATCGCCTACCTCACGCGTGCCGTCACCGGCGTCGAGATTCACCCCGCCGCGAAGATCGGCCCCGAACTGTTCATCGACCATGGCTCGGGCGTCGTGATCGGCGAGACGGCGGAAATCGGCTGCTGCGCGACCCTCTACCAGGGCGTGACGCTCGGCGGCACCGGCTTTCAGCGCGGCAAGCGCCACCCGACCCTGGGCGACAACGTCACGGTGGGCTCCGGCGCCAAGCTGCTCGGACCGATCCACGTAGGCGACGGCGCCAAGATCGGCGCGAACACCGTCGTCGTCGAGGACGTTCCGCCGGGCTCGACCGTGGTCGGCAACCCCGGCCACCCGGTCAAGGTCGAAGGGCAGCGGGTCGAAGGGCCCGACGCCGACTGGATTCACCTGCCCGACCCGATCGCCGACGCGATCAAGTCGCTGGCCGAGCGGATCGCAAAGCTCGAGGAGCGCCTCGCGCAACTCGACGGCGGCGAGCCCCCGGAGGGGGCCGAGGCGGAGCTGCGGCCCCGCACCGGACGCTCCTCGGCAGGCGGGTAGTTGGCGCCTTAACTCGCGCATATCGCGAGCAAAGCGCCGACGGATCGCCAGCCGCGCGCCTCTCTATTCTCGGCTGCGGTGCTTCAAACCGACGCAGCCCCGACCGAACCCGGCGCCGATCGCGCCGAGCGCCTCCTAGCCGACCTCAACGACCCACAGCGGGACGCCGTGCGCCACGGCGAGGGCCCGCTGCTCGTGCTGGCCGGCGCCGGTTCCGGCAAGACGCGCGTGCTCACCCACCGCATCGCTTACCTGCTCGCCACCGGCGCCGCCCAGCCGAACGAGATCCTCGCCATCACCTTCACCAACAAGGCGGCGAGCGAGATGCGCGAGCGGGTGGAGAGCCTGGTCGGCGGCCCGGCACGGGCGATGTGGGTGACGACCTTTCACTCGGCCTGCGCGCGGATGCTGCGAATCGACGCGGAGCGGCTTGGCTACAAGCGCAGCTTCACCATCTACGACGAGCAGGACTCCCTGCGCATGGTCAAACGCTGCGTCGAGGAGCTGCACGTCGACCCGAAGCGCTACCCGCCGCGTTCGATCCGCGCCCAGATCTCCGGCGCCAAGAACCAGCTCGGCGAGGTGACTGGCGAGGTCTACGCCGAGGTGGCTGCGCTCTACGAGAAGCGGATGCTCGAGCACAACGCGATGGACTTCGACGATCTGCTCGTCCGCATGGTCAACGTGCTGGAGCTCTTCGAGGACGTCCGCGACCGCTGGCGCCGCACCTTCCGCCACGTCCTCGTCGACGAGTACCAGGACACCAACCACGCCCAGTACCGGCTCCTGCAGCTGCTGGTCGCCGAGCACGGCAACCTGATGGTCGTCGGCGACGAGGACCAGTCGATCTACGGCTTCCGCCACGCGGACATCCGCAACATCCTCGACTTCGAGCGCGACTTCCCCGACGCCGAGCTGGTCAAGCTGGAGCAGAACTACCGCTCGACGCAGACGATCCTCTCGGCCGCCAACGCGGTCGTCGAGAACAACAGCGAGCGCCGTCCCAAGCGGCTCTGGACCGATTTGGCGGGGGGCGAGCCGCTGCAGCTCTCCGAGCTCTCCGACGAGCACGAGGAGGCGCGCTGGGTGGCCGGCGAGATCGAGCGGCTCGCCGAGGAGGAGGAGGTGCGCCGCGAGGACGTCGCGATCTTCTACCGGACCAACGCGATGAGCCGGGTGCTGGAGGACACGTTGAACCGCTTCGACGTGCCCTATCAGGTGATCGGCGGCACCAAGTTCTACGAACGGGCCGAGATCAAGGACGCGATCGCCTATCTCAGCCTGCTCGCCAACCCCGCCGACCAGGTCTGCTTCGCCCGCGTCGTCAACTCGCCGCGACGGGGGATCGGCAGAACCAGCCAGGGCCGTCTTGCCTCCCACGCCAACACCACCGGCCTTGCGATCTGGGAGGTCCTCGAACGAGTCGAGGAGGTTCCCGGCATGAGCGGCGCCGCGATCAAGGCCGTCTCCCGCTTCTACGAGACGATGGCCGGCCTGCGCGAACGAGCCGAGCGCGAAGGGCCCGTCGCCTCGCTGCTGGAGGCGGTCCTCGACGAAAGCGGCTACCTGCAGGCGCTGGCGGCGGAGCGCACGCCGGAAGCCGACGGCCGCATCGAGAACCTCGAGGCGCTGGTGGCGGGCGCAGCCGAGTTCGACCTGGAGCGCGAACGCGAGGGCGACAGCGACGTTTCGCCGCTCGAGGAGTACCTGCAGCAGATCTCCCTCTTCACCCAGCAGGATGAGCTGCGCGACGAGCCGGCAATCACGCTGATGACGCTGCACAACGCAAAGGGGCTCGAGTACGACACGGTCTTCGTCGTCGGCTGCGAGGAGGGTTCCTTCCCGCACATGAAAGCCCTGGAAGAGGGCGGGGAAGAGGAGGAGCGCCGCCTCTGTTACGTCGGCATCACCCGCGCCCGGCGCCGCCTCTACATGACCTGGACGCGGGAACGCCGGCTCTTCGGGCGCGCCGAGCGCAACCTGCCATCGCGCTTCGTCGACGAGATCCCGGCCGAGCTGAGCGAGCGCCACTCGAGCGGGCCGAGCCAGTTTCCCGCCTGGGATTCGGGCATGCCGAGCGAAGCCGTGCCGCCGGTGGACCCAGGGCCGGCGCTGGAACTGCGCACCGGCGACGACGTCGTGCACGCCAGCTTCGGCGACGGCATCGTCACCTCTGTCGAGCCGGGCGGCGTGGTCGTCGTCCGCTTCTCGAGCGACGGCTCCGAGCGCAAGCTGATGGCCGACTACGCCCCGATCCGGAAGCGCTGAGCGCGGTGGCGGCGAGGACGATCGACGGCAAGGCGGTCGCCGCGACGGTGCGCGAGCGCGTCGCCGCGGGCGCCGCCACCTTCGCCGCCGACAACGGCCGCGAGCCAGGGCTGGCCACGGTCCTCGTCGGCGAAGACCCGGCGTCGGACATCTACGTGAACATGAAGCGCGAGGCCTGCGAGAAGGCCGGTATCCGCTCCGTGCACCGTCCGCTGCCGACTGAGACCACCGAAGCGGAGCTGCTGGCTCTGGTGCGGGAGTTGAATGCCGACGACGAGGTCGACGGCATCCTCGTCCAGCTGCCGCTGCCGGACCAGATCGACTCCGACGCGATCGTCGCGGCAATCGATCCGGCCAAGGACGTCGACGGGCTCACCCCCACCAACGCCGGCCTGCTTGCCCACGGCACGCCGGGGCTGGTCCCGTGCACGCCGGCAGGCGTGATGGAGCTGCTCGCGCACGAGGGGGTGGAGCTGGAAGGGGCGGAGGCGGTAGTGGTCGGCCGCTCGAAGCTGGTCGGCGTACCGGTGGCGCGGCTGCTGCTCGGCGCCAACGCGACCGTGACGATCTGCCACTCGCGGACCCGCGATCTTGCGGCTGCCTGCCGCCGCGCGGACGTGCTCGTCGCCGCGGTCGGGGTCCCGGAGCTGCTCGGCGCGGACGCGGTCAAACCCGGCGCGGTGGTGATCGACGTCGGGGTCAACCGCACGGACGACGGGCTGCGCGGCGACGTCGACTTCGACGCCGTCGCCGGCGTCGCGGGAGCGGTAACCCCCGTCCCTGGTGGGGTCGGCCCGATGACGATTGCGATGCTGCTCTCCAATACCCTGGTTGCCGCCCGGGCGCGGGTATAGGGTCGGCTCGAACCCTACTTCCGGAGGGATGTGCTGATGGAACTCGTCAGGCTGAGCAGAGGGGAGCAGATCGCCGCCGTCTCCGCGATCCTGCTCTTCGTATTCATGTTCTTCGACTGGTTCGGCGTCGAGGTGTCGGGCGTGCCCGGCTTCTCCGGCGAGGTGACCGGTGGAGGGGGGAGCGCCTGGGATGCGCTCGACGTGATCCCGATCTTCCTGATGGCGGCGATTGTCGTCGCGATCGGCGTCGCGATCGTCCGCTTCACCGAAGCCGACCTCGAGCTGCCGATCTCACTCAACGCGATCGTCGCCGCGCTCGGCGCCCTGGCGACGCTGCTGATCCTGTACCGGATCGTCGATCCGCCGGGCGGCGGCGGCACCGGATTCGAAGGGGTCGAGGTCGACACGACGCTGAAGCTCGGGATTTTCCTAGCCCTGCTGTCGGCGCTCGGAATCGCCTACGGCGGCTACAGCGCGATGCGTGAGGAAGGGATGACCTTCGCCGACGTTGGCGACCAGCTCTCGAGCGGCGGCCCGGGCGGACCTGACCAGCCCGGTCCCGGTGGCGGTCCCCGCGACACCGAGCTGGGACGCGCCGGCACCCCACCCCCGCCGCCACCGCCCTCCGGGCAGCAGCCTCCGCCTCCTGGGGGTTGAGCAAATTTCCAGCGGGCTTAGACCAAAGTAGAACTAGGACGCAGGAAGGCCGCCGAGGGGAGCGCACGAGAAGTGCGTGACCCGACGGCGGGCGATCGAGGACAACGTTCTACGCAGGTATGAGCCCGCTGGCCACCTGCTTCGCGAACGCGATGATGGTCATCATCGGGTTCACCCAGACCGCGGTGGGGAAGAGGGAGGCGTCGGCGACGTAGAGGCCGGCGACGCCGTTGACCGAGCCGTTGGTGGCGCAGACGCCCTCGCTGGGGTTGGCGGCGATCCGCGCGGTCCCCATCGGGTGGAACGCCTCGAGGCGCAGCTCCGAAGGCCGAAAGTCGGTCGCCTCGAACGCGCCGAGGTCGCCGGGGCGCAGCACCGAAGCGCGTCCGATGTTGGGGTAGACCTCCTTTGCGCCGGCGGCGAAGTGGACTTCGGCGGCGCGAGCGATGCCGAAGACGAGGCGGCGGGCGTCGTCGTCGCTGAGGCGGTACCTCGCCCGCAACGAACCGTCGCGCGCCAGGCCGACCCGGCCGCTCGACTCGTCGGCGAGCTGAACTCCGATCGAGGCGACGTTGCCGAAGCCCAGGATCGCCTCCTGATGCTCGCGGCCTGAGCCGAGCAACCAGGCGCCGCCAAACGGCAGGGGGGTGAAGGTCGCCTCGAGCAGGACCCGCTGTGGCTCCCACTCGTCGATGTAGTAGCTCTGCATGACGCCGCGCCAGCCCCGGACGTCCTCGTCGTAGCGGCCGCCGACCCAGCAGGCCGGGTGGACGTGGAGATTGCGACCAACCTGACCGCCCCCAAGCCCTGAGCGGATCAAGAGCTCGGGCGTGCCGAAGGCGCCACCCGCGACGATCGTCGCCCGACGGGCGCGCACCGTGTAGGGGCGGGGGGGGGGGGG
>DATABM010000132.1:0-4568 GCA_036259555.1 Solirubrobacterales bacterium | reverse complement strand
CGCGGGCGCAGGCCGACGAAGGCGAGGAAGAGGACGAAGGCGGGCACCGCGATCAGCAGCGCGAAGATCGGCGACCAGGCGACCGCGATCGGCGCCAGCAGGACGAGGAGGACGAGTGGGATCGTGTACATGGCAGTCGCCTACCCCGCCGCGCGGCTAGCTGAACTTCGGCAGGACCTCGCGCGCGTAGAAGTCGAAGAAGCCGTCCTGGCGCGGGCCGACCTGGTGGATGTAGACGTGGTCGTAGCCGGCGTCGACGTATTCCTCGATCGCCTCGATGTGCCTTGCGGGGTCGGGGCCGCAGACGATGCCCTCGGCGATGTCGTCCTCGCCGGCCCATTCGGTGATCTCTTCGAAATGCTGCGGGAGGGGCAGCTCGAAGGTGTGCGAGCCGCTCATCGCCGCGTTGGGCCAGTTCTCCAGCGCGATCCGCTTCGCCTCCTCCTCGCTTTCGGCCCAACACACATCGAGCTGGCCGTAGGCCGGCTTGTCCTCGCCGGCCGCGCTCCGGAAGCGCTCGATCGTCTCGGCTTTCGGGGAGGTGCCGAAGATGCCGTCGCCGAGCTGAACCGCGAGGTCCGCGGATCTCTCGCCGGCGATTGCGACCAGGATCGGCGGCAGCTCGTCGGGCAGGCTGTAGATGCGGGCGTTCTCGACCCGGAAGTGCTTGCCTCGATGGCTCTTCAGGCCGCCTTCCCAGAGCAGGCGGATCACCTCGATCGCCTCGGCGAGGCGCTCCTGGCGGTCGACCACCGGCGGCCAGCGGTCGCCGAGGATGTGCTCGTTGAGGTTCTCGCCGGTCCCCACCCCGAGCGAGAAGCGGCCTGGCAGCAGTTCGGCCGCGGTGGCGGCGGCTTGGGCGACGATCGCCGGGTGGATGCGCGTCGTCGGGCAAGTGACGCCGGTCGCGAGCGGGATCCGCTCGGTCGCCTCGGCGATTGCGCCGAGCACCCCCCAGACGAACGGGCTGTTGCCCTGGGCGTCGACCCACGGGTGGAAGTGGTCGGAGATCACTGCAAAGGAGAACCCGACCTCCTCCGCCCGCGCGGCCTGGGCGACCAGCTCACGCGCGCCGTGCTCCTCGCTGGCGAGCGTGTAGCCGATCGCCGCCATTCGCGGCTCAGCCGGCCAGCCGGCCGCGCAGCATCTCCTTGCCCTGCTCGGCGCCCTTGCGGCTCGTCTCCTGGGCGCGGCGGAAGAAGTCGGCGAGGTCGTTGTCGCCCTCGCGCTCCGCGTCTTCGATGTAGGTCTCCAGCCGCAGGACGTTGCTCAGGCACTGCTCGACGAACCAGATGACGTTGTAGTCCTTGTCCTTCGTGCCGGTGATGTCGCCGGCCTCTTGCTGCATTGCCATGGGCTACCTCCTGGTTGTGGGGTGACTTCGGGGACTCCGCTACCCGCCTGCGCGGCTTAGTAGCGCGGCGGCGGAACTTCTCCACGAGCCGGCGGCGCGGCGCGTCGCTCTTCCTCGGCCAGGGCGGCGTCGCGACGCCGCGCGCGCTCGGTCCAGATCGCCTCCTGGAAGAAGGAGAGGACGAGGCCGGCGGCACCGGCGATCATCAGGATCCAGCCGACCGTGTCGAGGCTTACGCCCTGGACGTGGACGTTGGTGGCGAAGGTGAGGATCGCCCCTACGACGATCAAGAGAATTCCGCCTGCGATGGTCATTTCAGCTCCTCGTCTGTTCGCGTCGGCCCGCCGCGCGGGCCACCCTCGTTAATGAGGTGTCCCCGCGGGAATCGGCGTCAAAACCTCGCTTGGCCGCTCAGGCGATCCCCTCGAACTCGTACTCGCGCAGGAATCCCTCGAAGAGGCGCCGGTGCTTCTGCTCGTCGGCGAGGATCTCGGTCACCATGTCCTGGGTGACCGGGTCGACGCCGTCGGTCTCCTCGAT
Source organism: Solirubrobacterales bacterium (assembly GCA_036259555.1). Lineage (GTDB taxonomy): Bacteria > Actinomycetota > Thermoleophilia > Solirubrobacterales > 70-9 > VRUE01. The sequence goes on along the minus strand of DATABM010000132.1, from coordinate 2,674 downwards.
CATCCGCGTGTAGTGCTCGATCGCGCCGGTCTCGGCTTTGATCACGCCGCGGATCACGTGGACGATGTCGGTCTGGTGCTCGGGCGGCTGCAGGAAGCTCTGTTCGGCCTGGAAGTCCTCCGAGCCGGGGACGACCCCGTAGAGCTCCTTGATCCGCTCGGCGAACCGCCGTGCGTGGCCGAGCTCCTCTTCGGTGTCCTCCGACAGCGACTCTTTGATCTCCATCGCCCGCACCCCGTCGAGATTGACCGAGGCCTGGAGGTAGCTCATCACCGTCTCCATCTCCATCCAGTAGGCCTTGCGGAGCAGCTCGATCACGTTTTCACGCGCCTCGAGATTGGCGCTGTCGAGAATGCCCTTGCTGGGTGACGTGGTCCTGGCCTCCATCCTTCCTCCATTCGTCAGGTCGGTGCAGGCAGCGGCTACCCGGGCCGGCGCCGGTCAATCCCGCACGGTGCCCTTACCCGCCGCTCTGAGATAATCCGATCCTCTCGGGGCGTGGCGCAGCCTGGTAGCGCGCACCGTTCGGGTCGGTGAGGTCCCCGGTTCAAATCCGGGCGCCCCGATATTCAGACCGCTGACGGGCGGCTGGCGCCTGCCGCCCGACATAGCGCTTGCTACTCAGCCGCAGACCACGACTCGGACCCGAATGGCAGACGCTTCCTTGCGAAGCTGCTCTAACTCATCTCGCGCGACAAGAATTTCACGCTCACCTTGAACCTCGGCGGCGCGGCGATCAAGCTCGCGTGACTCGCGAATCAACGCGTCAGCGTGAGCCACGAACTCTCCTCACCACACTGCGATAGAGCCTGCCCGGTCGTGGCCGTGGATCGCTTGGTCCTTGGTCACTAAATCAAGACCATGCTCTACAGCCGTCGCATAAATCAGCCGATCGGCAGGGTCACCGGGAAACGACCCTGGCAGTCCTGCGGCGGTGTCGGCGATGGCGGGCGTAATGCCGATCGTTCGCAGCTGAGCCGCTAGTCCGTCTAGCCAGGTACGAATCGGCACGTTGACGACGATCCGCCCGTTCCTCGCGAGCCAGGCCAGCTCGTACCAGGAGATCGCCGCGACGACCAGCTCGTCGGCCGCCTCGAGCGCCTTGCGAGCGGCGGCACTGACGCGCTTCGGCTCCGCCGACCACCAGTGGACCACATGCGTGTCGAGGAGGACGGCCCCCACGCCTAAGCGGTGTTCCACCGCTCGTCGGTCGAGAAGAGCTCCTCGTCGTTCTCCGTCGCGCTCGTCGCGACCCCTTCGAACGAGCCCTCGAGCGAGCGGGCGCCGGCGGCGGGAACGAGCCGCGCGACCGGGCGGCCATGGCGGGTGATCTCTATCTCCTCGCCAGCGGCGGCATCGTCGAGCAAACGCAGGATCCGCGCCTTCGCCTCGGTAGCGGTCACTTGTTTAGCCATATAGCCAGATTAACAGCTAGTTAGGTCCACCCAGGGCAAAGGGGGAGTTCTTCCTTCCAATCCCCACTTTCCCGATCAACTTTCTGTTATTCTGCCGCGCTCAATTAGGACTAAGTCAGTCGAAAAAGGAAGGAACACGTTCGAAATGCTCAACCCGTCCCCCTTCAACCGGCGACCCGGCAGCCGCCCAACTGGACTTCTCGCCCTCCTGATCGCGGCGGTCGCCGCGATGGCTGTCGCCGGCTGCGGTGGGGGTGGCAGCGCCACCGGCTCCTCCGGCGGCGAGGTCGACGTCGTCGCCTACTCAACTCCGGAGACCGTCTACACCGACTCGCTGCAGCCCGGCTTCGAGGCCACTCCCGAGGGCGAGGGCGTCGGCTTCTCCGGCTCGTTCGGCGCCTCCGGCGACCAGCGCCGCGCCGTCGAAGCCGGCCAGCCGGCCTCGCTCGTCCACTTCGCGCAGGGCGGCGACATGATCGCGCTCGAGGAAGCCGGCCTGGTCGCTCCCAACTGGGACCGGAACGAGTTCGAGGGCATCGGCCAGGAGTCAGTGGTCGTGCTGGCCGTACGCAAGGGCAACCCGGAGGGGATCGAGTCCTTCGACGACCTGCTGACCGAAGACGTCGAGGTCATCACCCCGAACCCGCTTAGCTCGGGCGGCGCGCGCTGGAACATCATGGCGCTCTACGGCTCGCAGTTGCACCACGGCAAGTCCGAGCAGGAGGCCCTCGACGCGGTCCGCACCGTGCTCGAGAAGACGATCGTGCAGCCGGGCAGCGCCCGCGACGCGCTCGCCGCCTTCACCCAGGGCGAGGGCGACGTCCTGCTCGCCTACGAGAACGAGGCGATCAAAGCCGAAGAGGAGGGCGAAGACATCGAGTACGTCGTGCCGCCCTCGACGATCCGGATCGAGACGCCGATCGCCGTCACCAAAGACGCGCCCGCGGCGGCGCAAGCCTTCCTCGACTTCATCTGGTCCGAGAAGGGGCAGCAGATCTGGTCGGACAACGGCTACCGCCCGGTCGACCAGTCGCTGCTCGACGAGCAAAAGTTTCCGGTCCCCGAAGACCTCTTCGACATCGACGAGTTCGGCGGCTGGGAGAAGGTCACCGACGAGTTCTTCGACGAGGAAAGCGGAAAGGTCGCCGCGATTAACGAGGACCTCGGGGTCCCGACGGAGTAACGGTGGAGGCTCGCACCGCATCCGTCCCGCGGCCGAGGCCGGGCGTCCACCTGCCCTCGGCGGGCGCCGGCCTCGG
>DATABM010000131.1:0-5175 GCA_036259555.1 Solirubrobacterales bacterium | reverse complement strand
GGCGTCGCGGAAGGCCTCGACCCGCCGCCGCCCAGCGTCGCCGTCGCCCCCCGCGTCCGCCGCCTGCTCGCGGAAGAAGTTGCGCAGCCGCTCGCCCCGCGCCACGGCCTGCTCCATCTGCTCAGCTCCGAACGCCAGCGGCTGCCGGTAGTGCCCTGAGATCAGGTAGTCGACGACGGCCTCGCGCCCGTAGCGGTCGAGGGCCTCGGAGAGCTGGAAGATGTTGCCCTCCGACTTCGACATCTTCTCGCTGCCCGTCTCGATCATCCCGTTGTGCATCCAGAGACGGGCGAAGGGCCGCCCCGCCGCCTCCGACTGGGCGATCTCGTTCTCGTGGTGAGGGAAGACGAGGTCGGAGCCGCCGCCGTGGATCGCGAAGGACGCTCCCAGCTCCGCCTCCGCCATCGCCGAGCACTCGATGTGCCAGCCGGGCCGCCCCCTTCCCCAGGGCGAATCCCACCAAGTGTCCTCCCCCTCCTTGCGCGCCTTCCACAGGGCGAAGTCGAGCGTGTCCTCCTTGAGCGACGCCGAGCCGGCCTCCTCCCCTTGGTCCATGTCCTCGGTGCGCCGGTTGGACAGCTTGCCGTAGCCGTCGAAGCTGCGCACCCGGAAATAGACGTCGCCACCCGACTCGTAGGCATGGCCGGAATCGATCAGTTCGGCGATCAGCGAGACGATCGGTCCGATCGTCTCGCTGGCGAGCGGCTCGGCGTCCGGTCGCTCGAGCCCGAGGCGATCCGTGTCCTCGAAGTAAGCGCGGGTCATCTCTTCGGCGAATCGCGTCGAGGGCAGGCCCGCCGCCTTTGCCGCGTCGTAGATCTTGTCATTGACGTCGGTGACGTTGACGACGAACTTGACGGAGTAGTTCTCGGAGCGCAGGAAGCGGGCCAGCAGCGAGAAGACGACGAAGGGCCGCGCGTTGCCGATGTGGATGCGGCTGTATACGGTCGGGCCGCACGCGTAGATGCCGACCTCCCGTCCAGACTCGAGCCCGACGAGCTGGCCCGTCAGGGTGTCCTTGATTCGCACCTCCCGCATCAGCGGGATGCTAGACGGCCTCTGGGGGTGCGGTTGAGCGGCCCTAGAAGGTCCGGTAGCCGGCGCCGGAGGCCGACGGCTCACGCCGCGCCCAGGCCGGAGCGGTCTCATCGGCGGCGGCCAGCACCTCGCGGCGCGCTTTCTTGGCACTGGCCTTGATCTCATCTTCGGCCGAGCGTCGCAGCCGCTCCTCGCGTTGCTCGGCCTGCCTGCGAATCCGCTCGGACTCCGCCTGAAGCTGTTCCTCGGCGCGCGTCCTCGCCTGTTCTTCGGCCTCTCCTTCGACCTTTTCGACCAGCTTGCGGACCCGCTCCTCCGCCTCGCGGCGAACCTCCTCGGTCCCCTGCATGACGCGCTGCTCGATCTCCGCCTCGAGCCGGACCGCGATCTCGTGCGCCTCGGCCGCCCTCGCCTCCGCCTCGGCGGCGCGCTGCTCTGCCGCGGCGACACGGCGATCGGCGTCGCTCTGGGCCTCCCTGATCGCCTCCCCAGCCCGCTTCGACGCCTCCTGCTCCACACGACGAGCAGCCCGGGCGATCGTCTCGTCCGCGGCGGCCCTGCTCGCGGCCAGCTTCGAGGTCAGGGCCTCTCGCTCCGCCTCGGCCGCCTTACGAGTCCGCTCGAAGCTCTGCTCGGCGCGGTCGCGCGCGGCCTCCGCACGCGCAGCCCGTTCCTCGGCCAGGCGCCGCTTCTCGCGCTCGGCGGCGATCCGCTCGCGTCCCTCGGCAGCGATCCGGCCGAGGGTTGCCTTGGCGCGTTCCTTGATCTCGGCGCGAGCCCGGCTCTCGGCCTCGGCGGCCTCGAGGCGAACCCGTTCCACCTCCGCGCGCGCCCCGGCCTGGGCCCGCTCGGTGCGTTCGTCGGCCTCGGCGAGCTTCGCCTCAACTGCCTCGACCCGCTCCTCGCTCCTCCGCACCCAGGCCAGGGCCTGCTCGGCCACCCCGCGCATCTCCTCGCGGGCCTCGGTGACGGCGGTCAGCTTGACGGCTGGCTCCCCCATTCGAGCCGCAAACTACTACGGCGCCCGGAGGCCGAACGGCGGACGCCTCACCGAAAATCGCAATTAGCGCAAAGGTGCGCTCCAACCCTGGTTAGGCGGAGCGCTCGGCCTCGCGAGAACGCAGCTCGCGCTTGAGGACCTTGCCGGTCGCGTTGCGCGGCAGCTCGTCTAAGAACTCGATCTCGCGGGGCGTCTTGTAAGCGGCGAGGTTCGCCTTGACATGCGCCTTCAGCTCGTCCTCACCGACCCGTCCGTCCTCGACAGGCACGACGAACGCCTTGAGGCGCTGCCCGAACTCGTCGTCCTCCACGCCGATCACAGCAACCTCGACGACCGCCTCGTGGTCAGCGAGCAGGTCCTCGACCTCACGAGGGAAGACGTTCTCGCCGCCGGAGACGATCATCTCGTCGTCGCGACCGTCGATGAAGAGCCTCCCGGCCGCGTCGACGTGACCGACGTCGCCGCTGGAGAGCAGGCCGTCGATCGCCTCCTTGTTGCCGCCGCCCGTGTAGCCCTCGAAGGACATCTCGTTGCCGACGAAGATGCGCCCGACCTCGCCGGAAGGCACCTCGCGCCCCTCCTCGTCGTAGAGCCGCACGACGGTGCCGTGTGGCGGTCGGCCGGCGGTGCCGGGCGCTGCGCGCAGGTCCTCGGGCGTGGCGACGGTCGCGTAGGCCACCTCGGTCGAGCCGTAGAGGTTGTAGACGGTGTCGCCGAAGCGGTCCATCCACTCGATCGCCAGCTCGCCCGGCAGCGCCGAGCCCGACAGCGAGGTGATCCGCAGCGAAGAGAGGTCGTAGGAGCGCAGCGTCTCGTCGGGCAGCTGCAGGATTCGCTGGATCATCACCGGGACCGCCGCGAGAACCTGCGCTTCGTGCCCCTGCACCGCTCGCAGCGTCTCCTCGGGATCGAAGCGCCGCCTCAGCACCAGCGTCGAGGCCGTAGGCAGGCTCATGATGAAGTGAAAGAAGCCCCAGGAGTGAAAGAGCGGCGCCGCGACCATCATCCGCTCGCGGGCGCGAAAGGGGATCTTGTCGATCAGCGCCGCGATCGCCAGCAAGCCGTCGGGGCTGGAGCGCTGCGCTCCCTTCGGCGTGCCCGTCGTGCCCGAGGTGAGGATCACGAAGCGCGGTTTGTCCGGCGGCGGCTTCAGGTTGGAGTCGTCATTCGCGGCGATCAACGCGTCGAGGGTCTGCGTTTCGGGCTGTCCGTCCGTCCACGCGACGACGCGGATGACGCTTTCGTCGACCCCGTCGAGCAGGCCGGCGAACTCCTCGTCGTAGACGAGCGCCTTCGGCGCCTCGCGCCGCGTCACCTCGACCAGTTGCGGACCGGCGAACATCGTGTTGAGGTAGAGCGCGCTGGCGCCCAGCTTGGCGGCGGCAAGCGTCGTCTCGATGAAGCCCCGGTGGTTGCGGCACATGATCCCCACCCCGTCCCCGTGGCCGATTCCCATCCGCTCGAAAGCGTGGGCGAGCGCGTTGGAGCGGCGGTGGAGGTCTTCGAACGTGAGCGAGCCGCGTTCGTCGATCAGCGCCGGCTCGTGCGGGTATTTGATCGCCGCCGTGGTGATGCCCAGGGCCGGCGAGGCGCCCCAGCGCAGGAAGGCGGCGATGACCCTCGCGGTCTTGTCGGGTCGCTGCGGGGCGAGGATGCCGGACTCGCGCAGCACCCGGAGCTCGAATGCTTTGTCGGCCACGGCGCGCCGCACCTCGGAAGCCATTGAATCGAGCTTGCCCATCGGAATGCGAAGCCTATTCGCTATCGAGCGAAGCGACGGCGATGCAGGCGATGCCCTCGCCGCGCCCGATCCAGCCCATTCCCTCGTTGGTGGTCGCCTTGACGCTGACCCTCGCCGAGGTCGCCTCGGCGATGATCCGCTCCATCTCGGCTCGGTGCGGCGCCAGCCGCGGCGCCTCGCAGACGAGCGTCGCGTCGATGTTGATTACGCGACCGTCGAGCGTGCCGACGACGGTGCGCAGCAGGTCGATCGAATCGGCATCGCGCCACTGCTCCTCGTCGTCGGGGAAGAGCGTGCCGATGTCGCCGCGGCCGGCGGCGCCGAGCAGGGCGTCGATCACGGCGTGGGTGAGGACGTCGGCGTCGGAGTGTCCGGCGAGTCCCTGCTCGTGCTCGATCCGCACGCCACCGAGGATCAGCGGCCGGTCCACCTCGAAGCGGTGGCTGTCGTAGCCGATTCCAACGCGGCTCATCGGTCGCCCCCGACGCCGGCCCCTCCGACCCGACGGCCGAGCGGCTCGAGACGGCGCTCCCTGCGCTCGAACACGCACACCTCCTCGACCCCGAGCCCGCGGAGGAACTCGATCGCGCGGTCGTACTCGAAGCCGACCTGGTCCGGCAGGTGGGCGTCGGACGAGAGCGCGAAGGCTGCGCCAGCTTCGACGCAGAGCTCGGCAAAGCCGTGCGCCGGGTAGAGCTCGGCGACCGGCTTGCGCAGCCCCGCCGTAGAGACCTCGACCGCGATGCCGCTCTCGGCGATCGCCTCGACCGCAGGCTCGTAGAAGCGGCGCAGGTCGCCCTCCGGCAGCGGTCGCCCCCGTCCCCAGACCTTGACGAGGTCCGGATGGGCGAGGATGTCGAAGAGCCCGCTTCGGGCGCATCCGGCGAGTGCTGCGAAGTAGCGGCCCCACACCTCCCCCGGGTCGGCGCGCGCGTCCCAAACGTCCCAGTCGGGGTGGTCGACCGCCGCGTCGCCGACGAAGTGCACGGAGCCGATGACGTAGTCGAAGTCGCGCGCTTCGACCAGCACCGCGGTGCGGTCCTCCGAGCCGGGGAGGAAGTCGCACTCGAGTCCCACCTTGAGACCCGCGTGGCGCACGAACTCGCAGTAGGCGTCGAGATCGTCGCGCGCCTGTTCCTCCCAAAAGGGGTGTCGCCACAGGTCGAGTGCCTGGCGGAAGCGGTAAACGTGCTCGGAGACGCCGAGCTCTTCGATGCCGGCCGTCGTCGCGGCCTCCCGATAGCGCTCGACGTTGTCGGCCGTGAAGTAGCGCTCGGGCGGCGTGCCAGGCTCGTCCGGCCGCAGATGGAGGTGGTAATCGGTCAGCACGGCGCGCACGTTACGCGCTGGAAGACCCGCCGGTAGTTGAACACCCTATGGGTGCTCAACTACCGGC
>DATABM010000130.1:0-31446 GCA_036259555.1 Solirubrobacterales bacterium | reverse complement strand
CCGGCCGCCCGCCCGCGCGGGCTCGGGCTGGAGACGGTGACCTCCGCGCCGCCGAGCGCCTCTTCGATTCGCCTGGCGGCGCGGAGGACGGTGTCGCCCTCGGCCAAGCTACGAGGTGACCGACCGCACCTCTTGCGCTCGGTCCTGACCGCTCGATTTCATCTCATCGGCCTGTTCGGAGCTGGCCTCTTTGGCCGTCTCTTTCGCGGTTTCGATCGTTTGCTCCGCCACCTGGCCGGCGACGTCTTTGCCGCGCTCGACCGCTTCCTGGCCGGTTTCGACCGCCTTCTCCTTCACCTGGTCGGCCAGCGGCCCCATCTTCTCGTCCTCGACCCGGGTGCTCGGCAGCATCATCCCGGCGAGGAAGCCGGCGGCGAGCCCGCCCAGCGCCAGCCCTATCGGGTTTTCCTGGGCCACTCCGGCGGCCTGCCGGGCACCTTCTTTCATCTGTTCGGTGTCCGGGGTCGCATCGCTGATCCGGGACGTCGTGCCCATCATCTGGCCTCTCAACCTCTCCTTCTTGTCGGCAAACGACTCTTTGACGCGCCCTTTGACGTCGGTCTTGTGCGCGAGCGCGTCGACGGTGTCGCCCATTTCCGCCCTCGTCTGCTCTATCTCCTCGCGGATTTGGCTCGGGTCTTGGCCCATTGCACGTCCTCCTTGACGCTCTCGACGGTTTGTTCGGGGGCGGGGGGCATGCCCTCCCGCACTTTGTCCCGGCCCCGCAGGGCGAGTACTGCGGCGACGGCTCCGTAGAGGATCGCCACGATCAGTGCTGCCACCCACTCGTCCATCGCCTTGCCCAGCAAGAGGATGAAACAGGCGGTGAGCGCCCCCAGGGCGAGCAGGCCTGCGACGCCGGCGCCGCCGAACATGCCGGCGCCGATGCCGGCCCGCTTGCCTTTCTCGGTCAGCTCGGCCTTGGCCAGCTCCAGCTCCTGGCGAACCAGTTCCGAGCTCTGCTCGGAGAGCTGCTTGACCAGCTCGCCGGTGGAGCTGTCCCGCAGGTCGGCGCTGTGGCCGTTCATCGCGCTCATCTCCCCGCGGCGGGACCGGTCGGAACCGGGCTCTCCGGCGGCGTCGCGGTGGGCGTGCCGAGCGGCGCCGGCTGACGGCCGGTCACGGGTTCGCCCGGCGCAGTAGTGCCGGCGGTGTCGGGCAGCGGCGCGGCGGCCGTGCCCAGCTGGCGGGTCTGGCTGTCGCTCTGGGACCCGATGCGGCTCTGGTAGCGACCGTGGCTCGACGACTTGAGGAAGCGAGCCGCCGCCATGCCGAGCACCAGGCCGCCGGCAAGCACCGCAAGCGGCTGGCGGCGGCCGAAGTCTTCGATGTCGGAGAGCATCGAGTCGGCGTCGGCCTCTTTCAGGTAAGAGCCGACTCGCTCGACCTGCTCGGCGCCTTTGTCGGCGTATTTCGCCGGTCCCTCTTTGCCCTGTTTGCGCAGCTCCTCGCCGACGCTGCGCAGATCCTCCGCGGTGCTGCTCACCTGCTCGCCGGCCTGCGTCGACCGCTCGTCGATCTTCTCACTCACCACGCCGCGCGCCTTGCCGGCGGCTTCCTGCGCTTTCTCCTGCGCCTGCCCGGCCACCTCCTGCGCCTTTTCGCGCACCTGCGATTCGTCTTGCCCCTGGGTACCGCTCATACCCGGCGGACTGGTCGCGTCAGCCATCTCCAGTACCTCCACGTTCGTATTCCCCGGCACCGTTTGTCCCGGTATGTGTGACTGCCCGCAAAGCGAGAAGGCAAACTGCCGCGACGGTGGACTCTCCTGTCTCGATCTTCCTGCGCTTCTTCAAGTTCGGCTGCCTCGCCTGGGGCGGCCCGGCGGCGCAGATTGCGATGATCAAGCACGAGTGCGTCGACGAGGAACGCTGGGTCGACGAGGAGACGTTCAAGGGGACGCTCGCCGTCTACCAGGTGCTGCCGGGCCCCGAGGCGCACGAGCTCTGCGTCTTCTTCGGCCGCCTCCGCGGCGGCAGGCTGGGCGGTTTCCTCGCCGGGCTGGGCTTCATGCTGCCCGGTTTCGTTCTGATGCTCGGCCTCTCGGCGCTCTACGTCGAGGCGAACCTGGCCGGCCGGCTCGACGAGCTCTTCTACGGACTGGCGGCGGCGGTCGGCGCGATCGTCGCACGGGCCGTGGTCCGCCTCGGCGGCTCCTTCATAAGCGACGCGCCCTTGGCGGCGATCGCGGTCGCCGCCTTCGTCCTCATGCTGTTCGCCTCGGCGAGCTTCGCGCTGGTGCTGCTCGGCGGCGGCCTCGCCTACGAGCTGTGGAAGAACGCGGGGCACTGGCGCGGTCGGGCGACCTCGATCGCGCTGCCCGGGCCGCTCGCCGTCACCGCCGCGCTCGGCGCTGTCGCGCTGCCGCTCGGCGCCGAGATCTTCCTTGAGGGCCTCGAGGCCGGGTTGTTGACGTTCGGAGGGGCCTTCACCGTGATCCCCTTCCTGCAGGAGAGCGCCGTCGAGGGCCAGGGATGGCTGACCGACGAGCAGTTCGTCGACGGCCTGGCGATAGGCGGCGTCCTGCCGGCGCCCCTGATCATCTTCTCGACCTTCGTCGGCTACCTGGCCGGTGGGCTGGGTGGCGGCCTGGCGATGACGCTCGGCATCTTCTTGCCCGCCTTCGTCCTGCCGATCTTCTTTCATCGCTTCCTGGTCGCGGCGGCCGAGAACGAGCGCATCCGCGCCTTCCTGCTCGGCGTAGCGGCGGCGGTGATCGGTCTGATCGCCGCCGTCACCGTGGAAATCGTCGAGACGAGCGTGGTCGACGTCCCGACGGCCGTGCTGGCGATCGGCGCGTTCCTCGCCCTTAGCCGCTGGCACGGCAAGCTGACCGTGCTCTGGGTGGTGCTGGGCTGCGGCGCGCTGGGCGCCCTGCTGCAACTGACCGTCGTCTAGACCGTCCAGCGCCTCGCTAGCCTCGTTGACGTGGTCCGTCGCGCCACCCCCGAGGACGCCGCCAAGATCGCCCGGCTGCTGCACGACTTCAATACCGAGTTCGGCGAACCGACGCCCGGCGTCGAGGTGCTGACCGAGCGGGCCGAGCGGATGATCGCCGCCGGGGAGCTGACCGTCCTGCTCGTCGGCGAGGGACCGGACGGGCTCGCGCAACTGCGCTTGGCCCCCTCAATATGGAGCGACGCTCCTGGCGCCTACCTCGAAGAGCTCTACGTCGCGCCGGCGAAGCGAGGGCAGGGGATGGGCCGAGCGCTGCTGGAGGCGGCGATGGACGCCTGCCGCGAGGCCGGCGCCGACCACATCGACCTCAACACGGGGGAGACCGACACCGCGGCGCGCGGACTCTACGAGAGCGCTGGCTTCACCAACCGCGAAGGCGGCCCGGACGGCCCCCGGATGCTCTATTACGAGCGCGAGCTGTAGCCGCGGGGAGCGCTGAAGCGGAGGGTCCGGCTAGGCGTCGTTGCGCTCGGCGGCGCGATCGCGCGCCTCGGCCTTCTCCTCGAGCGACATCGCGCCCGGGTGGCCGTCGCCAGGCCAGGGGCTGAGCAGGAGGAGCAGGCGGGCGTCGGCGCGGGCGGAGATCGTGCGGCGCTCGCCGGGGTCGAACTCGAAGAGGTGCCCGGGGCCGGCCGTCTCGCTCTCGCCCTCGGGGGTAGATACCTCGACCTCGCCGGCGACGACGACTACGCGAGCCCGCTCGTGCACCTCGTGCTCCTGCATCTGCTCGCCAGCCGGCAGGTTGAGCGCGATCGCACGGGCGTCGCCGTCGGTGGAGAGGATCTGCGGCTCGTGCGGCGCGACGTCGGCCGTCTTCAGGTCCCAGCTCTTCATCGTTCCCACTACCTCCTAGCAGTCGCCACTTCTTCCAGACGTCTCTTCGACCGCCTCAGCCGAGCTCCTCGCGCAGCCAGAGGTGGGCGGCGGCCGAGGCACCCGCGATCCCGACCCCGAGGGTGAGGCCGGTGGGCGAGAGGGCGCGGCGGGCGGCGAGCGTCGCGGCCATGTCGACGAGATCGGCGAGGGCGGCCGCCTCCAGCCACGGACGCAGCGCGGCACGCCGCTTGCGCCGCTTCCCCGACCGGGCCAGCGCGTAGAGGATGCCGCCGCCGATTCCGACGTCGCGCCCGCCCGCGGCGCGTGCCATCAGCCTCGCGCCGGGGTTCTCGGCGTGGGCGCCGATCCAGCCGCGCGTCGTCAAGCCGGGCATCGCGGCCAGCGCCGCGCCGATCGCGATCCGGTTGGCGGCGAGGAAGGTGGCTGCCTTCTTGCTGTCCACGACGCTTCCGCTACCCGCTCGCGGCAGATCATCACCGGGCGCTCAACCGTGCCGCATCAGGCGCCTCACCGCGCCCATCAGCTCGACGGTCCGCTCCTCCTGCTCGCCGGCCGCGGCGCCGATCACGCAGTGCTGGGCGTGCTCCTCGAGCAGCCCCAGCGCGACCTTGTCGAGGGCGGCCTGGATTGCGGTGATCTGGGTGACGACGTCGATGCAGTAGCGCTCCTCGTCGACCATCCTCTCGATCCCGCGCACCTGGCCCTCGACGCGGCGCAACCGCTTGAGCAGCGCCTCCTTGTCCCCGCGGTAGGCGGGGGAGGCACTGGCGGTCGGACCGGCGGCGCTCACTCGCCCACCTCCTGGGTGAAGGCGGCGGTGTGGACCTCGCCGTCGTGCCTGAACTGGAGAAAGAGGCGGTACCGGCCGGCGCTCGGGTACTCGGTGACGAAGTCGATCGTCGCGCCGGCGGGCTCGTCCGCCGCCGCGCCGCCGTGAGAGTGACCGCCGTGCTCGTCTCCACCCCCGGTCGGGTGGGTGTGCAGGTAGGCGAGGTCGCCCTCGCGGAGGGCGACGAGGTGCCCGTCCGCGCCGAGGTACGGCTCGACCTCGACCGGGGTGCCGTCACGCTCGACCGCGAAGGAGAGCCGCGACGGCTCGCCGGCCGTCGACGCCCCGCCGGCCAGGGCGACGGTGTAGCCGCCGCCGGCGTTCGCCCGCTGGGCGGCGGGCGGCAGCGGCTGCCGCTGCCACTCGCCGGGGACGCGGAAGTCTGCGGCGAGAGTCGAGCTCTCGCCGGCGCGGCGGAATTCGGCGAACGCGCGGTACTCGCCGGCCTCGGCGATCTCGATCGGCGTGCTCCAGCGGCCGGAGGCGTCCATCTCGGGGTGCAGGTGCTGGAAGCCCGTCAGGTCCTCGCGGACGACGATCAGGTGCATCCGCTTCGCGTGCTCGACCTCGAAGTCCCGCAGCGGGTCGCCGGTCTCGCCGAGGACCGTGAAGCCGAGCTCGGCGCGCCGGCCGGGCGGCAGCACGCCCGCGTCGAGTCGCAGGGTCATTCCGGTGTCGCTCCCGTCGTTCATCGCGTGCTCCTCCTCGTCGATGGCCTGTGCCGCCTCGTGCCCGCCGCCATGCCCGCCGCCGTCTCCGTCAACCGCCTCGGCGACCAGGACCGTGCCGCCGAAGGCGAAGGCGGCGGCGGCAGCGATCGCGACGAGGCGAACGGGCGGGCCGCCGTGGATCCCGGTCTCGTGGACGACCGCGTGTCCCTTGCCGCGCGCGATCAACCAGCGGTTGACGGGCACCGCAACGGCGCCGGCGATCGCCAGCGCGAAGGCCAGGGCGCCCCAGAAGAAGACGCTTCCCAGGCCCGCCTCCATCGCTCCTGGCACCGCCAGCATGATCGCGTTGTCGACGACCTCCATCGTGGCGATGCTGAGCGTGTCCGAGGCGAAGGCGATCGGGATCACGGCGCCCACGGTCAGGCCGGCGCGCAGCAGCGGCAGGCTGGTCAGTCCGTAGCCGAGGAGGAAGGCGAGGCTGACGGCCAGTGCGACCGTCCCCCACTCGGAGAAGCCGAGCGCCGTGCCGATCGCCATTCCGGCGACCTCGCCGATCGCGCAGCCGGTCAGGCAGTGCAAGGTGGCGGAGATGGCGACCGCGGTGAGGGCGCGACCCTCGGTCGGCATCTCATGGTGGTGATGGTGATCGTGGTGATGGCCGGCGTGCTCGTTGGGCGGGGCGGTCGTTGACTCCATCGTCTGCTCGTTCCTCCGGGACGGTGTTGGACAAGGCTCAGGCTAGCATACCCCTAGGGGGTATATGGAAGGCAGGGGGTAGGATGCCCGCGTGGCAACCGCCGGCGACCGCTTCAAGATGCCGGACGGCAGCGTCTACGCCGTCCTCTCGTCGGCCGCTGACAACGACGGCGCTTTCGTCGAGTTCGAATTCGTCCTGCCGCCCGGGTGCGTCTCACCCCCGCCGCATATCCACGCCGAGCTGACCGAGGAGTACGAGGTGCTCGAGGGCAACTTCGACGTCATGGTCGACGGCAGCTGGACGACGCTCGCGCCCGGTCAGTCGGCCTCCGTCTCACCCGGTGCGCTCCACACCTTCCGGAACCGTTCCGGCGAGACCGTCCGCGTCCGCAACGTCCACCGCCCGCCGGGCCGCTTCGAGGACTACATCGAGCAGATCTGCCGCGTCACTCGCGCCGCCGGCATCAAGCGCCCCCGCGATCCGCGCATCCCGATCTACCTCTCGATGATCACGCTGGAATACCCGGAGACCCTGGCGCCGGGGCGCGGGCAGGAGCGCCTCCTGCTCGGCGGGCTCGCCCGGCTCGGACGCCTATTGCGGTTCAGTCCTGTTTAAAGCGATTCGCTTCTAGGTAAAGTCGATACATGCGCTCGCGGGCGGCGGTGCGGCTGGCGGCTTTGGCCATCCTCGCGCTGCTCTGCTTCGAGGCGGGCGCCACGGCGGAGACGAGGCCGCGACACGCGCTCGCCGGCGAGTGCCGAGCCCTGCAGCTCGGCGGCGGTGTCGTCGGGCGAGCGGGCACCGGCTACGTCGTCCGTGCGGGGGCGCCCGAGCCGCTCTACTTCAAGGCGACGGCGCTCGGCAGCTACATGCTGCGTGGCAGCGATGGCCGGCTGATCGCGGCGGCGCTGCTCGGCAACGGGGTGGTCGCCGCCTCGCAGGCCGGCCCGCGCGCCGACTGGGAGGCGCGCGAATCGGGCTCCGGCTTCAGCTTCGTCAACGTCGCGACCGGCCGCGCCTTGACTGTGAACGGCGTCGGCCAGCTCGTCCAGACGGCGGGACAGGGAGCGAGCTTCGTGCCGCAGCCCGCCACCGGCTGCGCCCCCTTCCCCGAGATCGGCACGAACACGAGCGGCGCACCGCCGGCCGGCGAATCGCCCTACGCGGAAGTCGTCGGGACGGTCGACGGACACAATCACGTCACCGCCTACGAGTTCCTCGGCGGCGACGCGCACTGCGGCGAACCGTGGAGCCGCTACGGCGCCCCGGCGGCGCTCGTCGACTGTCCCGACCACTACCCGAACGGCTCGGCGGCGGTGCTCGAGAACGCGCTCTACGGAGATCCGCTGCGCATGCACGATCCGGTCGGGTGGCCGACCTTCAAAGACTGGCCGGCACCCAAATCGATGACCCACGAGCAGACCTACTGGCGCTGGATCGAGCGAGCCTGGCTCGGCGGCGTGCGGATCATGGTCAACGACCTGGTCGAGAACGTCGCCCTCTGCGAGATCTATCCGATCAAACACAACAGCTGCGACGACATGACGAGCGTCCGCCTCCAGGCGCGGCGCATCCGCGAGCTGGAGGAATACATCGACGCCCAGTCGGGCGGCCCCGGACAGGGCTGGTTCCGGATCGTCCGCGACCCGTTCGAGGCGCGTCGGGTCATCAACGAAGGCAAGCTGGCGGTGGTGCTGGGGATCGAGACTTCCGAGGTCTTCGGCTGCGGCGGCTCCGAGCAGCAGCCGCGCTGCGACCGTGAAGCGATCGTGCGCGGGCTCGACGAAGCCGAAGCGATGGGCGTCGCCTCGCTCTTCCCGATCCACAAGTTCGACAACGCCCTCGGCGGCGTGCGCTTCGACAGCGGCACCTTCGGCGCCGCGATCAACGCTGCCAACTTCAAGCAGACCGGCCAGTTCTGGCAGATCGAGGCGTGCACCGGGCCCGAACAGGACAACCCGCAGGACACGGCGCTGCCGCCGGAGGGCGACATCGTCGGCGCCGGCCTCTCCGCCTTCCTCCCACAAGGGACGCTGCCGCTCTACCCGCCGCCGCCACACTGCAACGCGCGCGGCCTGACCGAGCTGGGCGAGTTCCTGATCGGAGAGATGATCGACCGCGGTCTGATGATCGAGCTCGACCACATGGGGGTGAAGACGGGACGGCGGGTGCTGGAACTCGCCGAGGCGCGCGGCTACGGCGGGATCCTGGCCTCACATTCCTGGAGCGACCCGCACGTGCTCTCGCGGATCTACTCGCTGGGCGGTTTCGTCGAGCCGATCACCACCCAGCCCGAGAACTTCATCGAGGAGTGGCAGCAGCTGCGCGCCGCCTCCGACCCGCGCTTCCGCTTCGGGATCAACTTCGGCGCCGACGCCAACGGCTTCCACGCCCAGCCGCCGGCCCGCGGTGCCGGCGCGCCGAGTCCCGTCTCATATCCGTTCACTTCGCTGGACGGTGCGGTGACCTTCGAGCGCCAGGTCTCCGGCCAGCGGGTCTACGACGTCAACGTCGACGGGGTCGCCCACTACGGCCTCTATCCGGACTGGATGGAGCAGCTGCGGCTGCTCGCCGGCCAGGGGATCGCCGACGACCTGATGAGCGGCGCCGAGGCCTACCTGCAGACGTGGGAGCGGGCGGTGGGCGTGCCGGCTCCGACTTCCCTGAGCGCGCCGCGGCAATTGGCGAGCACCGGCTTCGGGCCGCTGCGGATCGGCCGCGGGGTCGAGGAGACCCTGCTCGCCGCCGGGCAGCCGCGGCGTCGCACCGCGAGCGTGTTCAGCTGGCACGCGACTGGCGAGAGCGCGCCGGGCGCCGACGAGGCGCGCGTCGCGGTCGTCTTCGACGAGGCGGGGCGCACCGAGCTCGTCGTCAGCACCGCCGCTGCCGACGGACGGCCGCCGGAGGCCGTGGGCCTTGGCCACGGCCTCTTCGTCGAGCGCGGCGACTCCGGCGACCGCGTCTGGGGCTATCGCAACGGTCGTCTCCGCTTCACCGCAGCCGCCGACCCGGACCTCACCCGCGACGCGGCCGCGCTGGAGGCCGCCCTGCGCGAGGCCGGCATGAGTACCCGCCGGTAGTTGAGCACCCATAGGGTGTCTAACTACCGGCGGGTCTCGCAAGGTCATCGCGGGGGACGCTGGCCAGCGATCTGTCCGCCCGCTGCACGACCATCGGAGCCATGTGGATTGTGCGTGTCGTCTGCTCGGACCCCGAATGCGCCGAGGAGCGTGAGGTGATCGTCGCGGAGCTCGACGAGGTCGAGGCGGTCGTTTGCGACTGCGAATGCTGCGTGGTGGCTCTCGCGGTCGCGAGCTTCGAACCGCTACCGCTGGCGGTCGCCTAGCCCGACGATGGAGGGGCGAGCGCAGCCGTCCGACGCGCCAGCCTAGGACGATGAGCTTGCAAAACGACCTGCTCGTCCGCTTCGCGCCTCACGTGCTCGTCGCAAAGCGACGCTTCTCAGACGCCGACCGCATGCGCCGTCACATCGCCCGGCGGGCCGTGCGACCCGTCCGCTTCACGCCACCGCGTTGGCTGGGCCGGGACGTCGCCGCCTCCCCGCGTCGCGCCGGCGGCTGGCCGGTCTACGACTTGGCGCCACGCGCGGCTGCGCCGGCCCGTCACGTCGTCTACTTCCACGGCGGCGCCTACGTCAATGAGATCGTGATTTGGCACTGGCTGATGCTCGCGCGAATCGCCGTGCACGCTCCAGCCCGTTGCGTCGTGCCGATCTATCCGCTCGGCGGTGCGCTCGGTGCCGAGCGGACGGTCGAGACGGCGACGGCGATCGTCCGGGCGCTGATCGAGGAGGTCGGCGGCGAGCGGGTCGTCCTTGCTGGCGACTCGGCCGGGGGCGGGATGGCGCTGGCCGTCGCCCAGGCGCTGCGCGACGAGGGCGCGCGACCGCTCCGCCTGATCCTGATCGCGCCGTGGCTAGACGTCGCGATCGAAGACCCCCGCTCGCGCACGATCGAGCCGCGCGACGCGGTGCTCGGCATCGCGGGCCTGGTCGAGGCCGGTCATGCCTATGCCAAGGGGCTGCCGCTCGACGATCCGCGGGTCAGCCCGATCTGGGGTGAGATGAGCGGGCTGCCGCCGATCGCGACTTTCGTCGGGACCGAGGACCTTCTCAATCCCGACAGCCACCGCCTGCGCGAAGCCTGCGAGGCGGCTGGCGTTCCGTGCGAGCTGATCGAGGCGCCCGGCATGCCGCACGTCTATCCCCTCTTCCCGATGCCCGAGGGTCGGACGGCGGTGCGGCAGATGGTCGAGCGCCTGCGCGACTGAGTCGGTGCCGGAGGACGTCTCAGACGTCGAGCGAGGGCTGCGGCGGGTAGTGGACGCGCTTACCCTCGACGACCGCGTCGGGGGTATAGGCGTGCTCCTCGAGGCGGCCGCCGGGGAGGAGGTGTACGACCCGCCAGCCGCGAGCGAGCATCGCGTCGGCGATCAGGCGCCGGTGGCAGCGGCTCGGGTGGGACTCGGCGCACATCACGGCCGTGCGGCGGTCCCTCGCCAGCTCCTCCAGCCCCCGTAGGCCGTCGCCGAAGGCCGGCGTCCACATGTAGTCGGCGTAGGCGCGGAAGGAGGAGTTGCGCCAGGCGGAGTTGTCGGGGAGGGGCGCCTCGGCCGCCGCCTCGACCTCGCGGCGCGAGCGCCGACCGCCGAGCGACTCGCCGAACGGCTCGTATCCGATGCCCGCCTCGCGCAGCGACTCGGCGAGAGCGTCGGCGCCGAACTGCGGGTTGCGGCGCGAGCCGGGGAAGCGGCGCACGTCGGCGAGCGCCTCGACCCGCGCCTCGCGCAGCAGCGAGAGGAAGCGCTCGATCGGGTGGGTCGAGTGCCCGACGGTGAGGATCTCCCTTGGCGCGTCGCGTGCGGACCGCATTCCGGACGGTCAGCTGCCCGACCCGGTCAGGCCCAGCTCCTCCGCGCGCGGTTCGAGCGCCGCGATCGTGAAGCCGACGTGCTCGTCGAAGTCCTCGCCGAGGTCGGCGGCCGCCGCGCGCACCTCCTCGCGATCGACCGCCGCCGCGAAGCTTGCTTCCTTCAGCTTCTTCTTGACCGACTTCGGCTTCATGCCGACGATGCCGGTCGGTCGCACCATGGCCACAGCGGCGATGAAGCCGGTCAGCTCGTCGACCGCGAAGAGCGCCTTCGCAAGCCGCGTCTCGCGCGGCACGCCGAGGTAGGTGGCGTGGCCGGCGACGGCGTCGATCAGCTCGCGGGGGTAGCCCCGCTCCTCGAAGAGCTCGAGAGCGATGCGCGGATGCCCGTCCTCGGGGTCGGGATGGCGCTCGTAGTCGAGGTCGTGGAGGATCCCGGTGACGCCCCACAGCTCCTCGTCCTCGCCGTACTTGCGCGCGTAGGCGCGCATCGCCGCCTCGACGCCGAGCACGTGCCGGCGCAGCGAGTCGGACTCCGTCCATTCGCAGAACAGGTCCCAGGCTTCCTCACGGCTAGGCGTGCTCACCGACGCGAGGTTAGTGACCGGCAGCCTCGATAATCGGCCGGTGAGCGCACCAGATCCCGACAAGGCCCCCAATCTCGTCGCCGTCGCTGCCGGCGTCAAGCGCGTGAGCGTGGGGGAGCCGTTCCAATCCCACGTCTACCTGCTCGAGGGGCACGAAGGCCCGGTCGCCTTCGATGCGGGGGTCAAGGGCACGGGGACGGCGATCCTCGCCGCCGCCGGGGCGCCGCTGCAGCGAGTCGTGCTGAGCCACGCTCACGTCGACCACCGCGGCGCGGCGAATGAGCTCGCCGCGCCTGTTCACTGCCATCCCGACGAGGTCGCCGACGCGGAAGGGGACGCGGGCAGGAGCTATACCGACTACGACCGGATCGAGAACGACTCGGTCCGGGAAGCGCTGCCGCGCCTGCACGCCGCCTGGGACGGCGGTCCTGTCGAGATCGCCGGCACGATCTCCGACGGCGAGGAGATCAACGGGTTTCGAGTCATCCACATACCGGGACACGCGCCGGGCCAGATCGCCCTCTTCCGGGAGTCGGACCGCCTCCTGCTGGCCGCCGACGCCGTCTTCACCTTCGACGCCGAGACCGGGCAGCCGGGAAGCGCTCGCGTGCCCCATCCGTTCAGCAATTGGCAGACCGCGATCGCTCGCGAGTCGATCCGGCGGCTGGCGGAGCTGGAACCGAGCAGCGCCTGGACCGCGCACTCCGAGCCGCTGACCGGGCCCGACGTGGCAGAGCAGCTGAGGCGAGCCGCTACCGCGGCCTGAGCCGCCCCTCGGCCCTCGCCCGCAGCACCTCGCGCTCGCGCGCGTTGCCGCTCAGCAGCGCGGCGCGGTCGAACTCCATCGCCGCCTCTTCGGTTCGCCCGAGCCGCTCCAGCAGCTCGCCGCGCGCCGCGGGCAGCAGGTGGTAGTCGCGCAGCGCCGGCTCCTCGGCGAGGCCGTCGAGCAACTCGAGCCCGGCGGCGGGCCCGAAGGCCATGCCGACCGCGACCGCCCGGTTGAGGCGGACGACCGGCGACCCGGTGACGGCCTCGAGCGCGTCGTAGAGGGCGACGATCCGCTCCCAGTCGGTCTGCCCGGGCCGGCGGGCACGAGCGTGGCAGGCGGCGATCGCGGCCTGCAGCGCATAGGGGCCGAGCGGCCGGCCGAGCGCTTCCGTCCGCTCCAGCGCCTTCAGCCCCCGCCCGATCAGGACGAGGTCCCAGCGCGAGCGGTCCTGCTCGAAGAGCGGGATCGCCTCGCCGTCGGGACCGGTTCGCGCTGGGAAGCGGGCAGCCTGCAGCTCCATCAGCGCCACCAGCCCGAGCGCCTCGGGCTCCTCCGGCAGCAACCCGGCGAGGATGCGGCCGAGCCGCATCGCCTCCTCGCAGAGGTCGGCGCGGATCCAGTCCTCGCCGCCGCTCGCCGCGTAGCCCTCGTTGAAGATCGCGTAGATCACCTCGAGCACGGAGGCGAGGCGCTGCTCGCGCTCGGCCGCGCCCGGCACCTCGATCGGCACCCGCGCCTCGGCCAGGCTGCGCTTGGCGCGGACGATCCGCTGCGCCACCGTCGACTCCTTGGCGAGGAAGGCGCGGGCGATCTCCGCCGTGCTCAGCGCCCCGACCAGCCGCAGCGTCAGCGCCACCCGCGCCTCCGCGGCAAGAACCGGGTGACAGGCGGTGAAGATGAGGCTGAGCAGGTCGTCCTCGATCTCGTCGTCGGCGAGGGCGGCGAGGTCGGGCTGGCCGAGTCGCTCGCGCAGCTCGACTTCCCGCCCCAGCTCCTCCTCCTTGCGGGCGGCCATCTCGCGGCGGCGCAGCCGGTCGATGGCGCGGTTCCTCGCGGTCGCCATCAGCCAGGCGCCGGGCTTCTCCGGCACGCCGATCCGAGGCCACTGCTCGAGCGCCGCAACCAGCGCGTCCTGCGCCAGGTCCTCGGCGAGGCCGACGTCCCCGGTCATCCGCGCCAACGAGGCGATCAGCCGCGCCGCCTCGATCCGCCAGACCGCGTCGATCGCGCGGCGGGCCTCCTGCTCGTTCATCGTCCGGCCCGCATCCGACATCCGCCACACCGGGGTGTGGCGAATGCCGGATGCGCCCCGCGCCTCATAGCCGGCTACTGGTTCTGCTCGGCCTGCGCCCGGATCCGGTCCTCCTGCTCGCGCAGCTCGGGCGTGAACTCCTCGCCGAAGTCGTCGGCCTCGAAGACGGGCCGGATCTCGATCTCGCCGCCTTCCTCGTGCGGGTCTGGGCAGCGCCTGATCCACTCGATCGCCTCGTCCATGTCGCGCACCTGCATCAGCCAGTAGCCGGCGATTAGCTCCTTGGTCTCGGCGAAGGGACCGTCGACCACCGTGCGCTGGCCGCCCTCGCCGAAGCCGATGCGAACCCCCTTGGAGGACGGATGCAGTCCCTCGCCGGCCAGCATCACCCCCGCCTTGACCATTTCCTCGTTGAACTCGCCCATCGCGGCGAGCAGCTCCTGGCTCGGCATCTTGCCTTCCTCGGAGTCCTTCGACGCCTTCACGATTGCCATCACTCTCATCTCGGCTTCCTTTCTCCTGGTCTGAGCGGCAGCTCGGTGCCCGACGCTTCCGCTTTTACCCCTTACGACGAACGAGGACGGCCGAGATCGACAGGAGCCCTCGGAAACGTCGCCGCGATCGGCGCGGGCAGCAGATTTGCCGCGCGCGCGAAAGCATCGCACGCGATTTGCAGGGCCTCCGTCCGAGGGACTCAGAGTCAAGAACGTCCGATGGACAATATTTCTTGACTTAAGCAAAACCCTTCGCTATTGATGGCGACGCCCCCAATCGCGGGGCTCCCGGCCTCGGGTCGGGTTGCTCAAAGCAAACGAAAGGGAAGAGATGACTCGTTATCTCAAGGTCCTCGGTCTCGCTCTCGTCGCGGCTCTCGCGATGAGCGTGACGGCCGCTTCGTCCGCCTCGGCGACGAACTTCAAATTCCATTCGGAAGGCACGTCGACGGTTCTGACAGGCAGCCAGCATGCTCAGAACGACGTGTTCACCACCGACGGTGGCACCGTTTCCTGCAGCAACGCCACCTACAGCGGCACGCAGTCCGGAGCGACAGTGGAATCGGTCGAAGTGACCCCGACCTACAGCGGGTGCACGGCGTTCGGCTTCATCAACGTTCCGATCCACGTGAACGGCTGCAAGTACAAATTCGGCACCAGCACAACGAACTACCAGGGTGCGGTCCACGTCGTCTGTGGAAGCAAACCGATTGAAATCACAGCTCCTGGCTGCACGGTTACAGTCGGCACCCAGACACCAGACGGCAACGCGACGTACACAAACGTTGGCTCCGGCACCACACGCGAAGTGACAGTCGACGTCAATCTCTCGGGCATCGACTACACCGAACACGACACGTTCGAAGGCGGTTGCGAGGGTCCGACCGGCACGTTGAAGACCAACGGGACCTACAAAGGCGCGGCGCTCGTCACAGGCGAGACCAGCAAAAAAGCGCACCTGGGCATCTGGGTCGGATAGCACCCAGCTCTATCAGGGCGAGAGATGAACGAGCGAGGGCCTGGATCTTCCGGGCCCTCGCTCTTCTCGCGGGGGCGCGCGGGCAGGTCCAGACCCTGGAAAAGCGCATCTCGGGGAGCTGGGCCGACGGCGTTTATCCCCTGCCGCGTGCCTTGACAAGGATATGAACGTTCCGATACCGTTCCGAGCGAGGTCGCAGGGGAGGCCCATCGTCGTGGGGCGGCACATCGTCAGGGAAAAAGCCGGGAGAGGAAACCTTTGATGGCGCGTGGCAGAGACATGCGGGTACGGGTCGGAGCAGGACGAGTGGGAAGTGCGATCGCCGTAGTCTTCGTTGCCTTGCTCGTGCTGGCATCCGCGGCCCGGGCGGACGTAGCCTCCCACCCCTTCCTAGAAACCTTCGGCAGCGCCGCGGAGCCGACGCTGAACCGGCCGGCGGGCATGGCGGTCGACCAGTCCAGCGGCGACCTGCTGGTCATCGACATGGAAGCGACCCCGGGCGCCGAAGCGGGCGCCCTCTACCGCTTCAACGCAGACGGCACCCCAGCCCCCTTCTCGGCACTGGGCAGTAACGTGATCGACGGCGCAGGCGGCGCCGACGAAACCCCCCAGGGGCAGACCCTGCGCCACGCCGGCTCGCCCAGCGAAGTCGCGGTGGCAGCCGACAACTCCGGCACGGTCACCGACGGCAACATCTACGTCTCCAGCGCGATCTCCGGGGTCGTCCACGTCTTCAGCTCCAGCGGCGCCTACCTCGGGCAGCTGAGCGAATCCAGCGAAGGGCCCTTCGGCGAAAGCCTCGGCGTCGCGGTCGACCCGGACGGCAACGTCTACGTCACCGACTTCAACGGCAAAGTCCACAAATTCGACCCGGCCGCCCAGCTGCCGGTCACGGCCGACAACGTCGCCAATTTCGACTTCAACGCGCCTGCCCAGATCGCTGCCGGAGAGGGCGCGATCTTCGTCGCCGAATACATGGGCTTCGGCGGCAGCGGCAAAGTCTTCAAGCTCGACTCGACCACCGGCGACGTCGAGTACCAGGTCGGCTCGAGCGAAGAAAACATGACGCTGACGGTCGACCCCGCGACGGGTCACCTCTTCACCGCCAGCGCCGAAGAGGTCGTCGAGTACCACGTCGGCGCCGACGAGGCGACGCCGGTATCGACGATCAGCGCCGGCAGCACCGTCCAGGGCGTCGCCGTGGACGGCGACTCGGGCAACGTCTATGTGACCCGGGCCGGCGTGCAGACGGTGGAAGTGTTCGGGCCGCTCACCTACGGCTCTCCTCCCCAGGTCGTTACCAAACCGGCGACGAGCGTCACCGGCACGGCCGGCACTCTCAACGGCACGGTCGATCCGGAAGGAGCGGAGGTCGAAGAATGCTTCTTCAGGTACGGCACCACGCCCGCGTACGGACAGACCGTTCCGTGCGTCGAGAGCTCGCAGATCGGCGAAGGCGACGACCCCGTCGCCGTGCATGCGGACCTGAGCGGCTTGACCACGGGCACCGCCTACCACTTCCAGCTCGTCGCCAAAAACGCGGTGGGCACCGCCCAGGGCGGCAACGCGACCTTCGAAACGCTCGCACCCCCGGCGATCGCCGAGCAGCACGTGGTCGCCGTCACCTCGACCGAAGCGACCGTCGCGGCGAAAATCAACCCGCGAGGAACGCCGACGACCTATCGGGTCGAATACGGCGCGGACGACACCTACGGCGAGACCACCGACCCCGTCAGCCTCGGATCCGGCACGACGCTGCAGGCGGTCACCGTCTCCTTGAAAGGGCTGGCGTCGAACACGACGTATCACTGGCGTTTCGTCGCGACCAACGACATCGGCACGACCAACGGCTCGGACAAAACCTTCAGGACGTTCGGCGCTCTGAAAGAGAAGACGAACTGCCCCAACCAGATCTTCCGCAGCGGCGCCTCGGCCAGGCTGCCCGACTGCCGCGCCTACGAGATGGTCTCGCCGATCGACAAAGAAGGCGGCGAGATCGCCGTCCAGGACAACATCAACAACGCGCCGGCGGGGCTCGACCAGGCTTCGACCGACGGCGAGAAGCTCACCTACTCCTCTTACCGTGCGTTCGGGGACCCCGAGTCCGCCCCGTTCACCTCTCAGTACATCGCGACGCGGGGTGCGACCGGCTGGGCCAGCCAGCACATCTCCGCGCCGATCGAAGGTCGCTCCCCTCTCAACGGGCGGCGTGATCTGGACAACCAGTACAAGCTCTTCTCGGCAGACCTGTGCGTCGGCTGGATGGCTCACTTCACCGACCCACCGCTCGATTCGTCGGCGCCCGCGGGCTACGCCAATCTCTACAAGCGCCAGAACTGCGGTGGGATCGGGTACGAGGCGCTCGTCAACTCGACGCCGGAGCTCGCTACCGCTGCCAACTTCCTGCCGGAACTGCAGGGCACCTCCGACGACGGGAGCTGCGCGGTGTTCCGGGCGCGCGGGAAACTCACCCCGGACGCTTCGACCAAAACCGAAGGCAGCGGCGAAGCGATCCTGCAGGTCTACGAGACCTGCGGAGAGCAGACGCGGCTGATCAGCGTCCTTCCGGACGGCACGCCGAGCGAACGGCACAGCACCGCCGGGACGCTGGGCCGCAACGCCGATCACGACAACAGCGTCTGGCACGCCGTGTCGAGCGACGGCTCGCGGGTCTACTGGAGCGTCCCCGACGCAATCGCTTCGCCGACGCCCCCGACGGCGCCTCTCTACGTCCGCGACAACACCGACCAGCCGCAGAGCGCGGTCGTCGGCGGCGTCTGCACCGAACCCGAGAAAGCCTGCACGTACCGGGTGTCCCCGGCGTCCCCAAGCGGGCCCGTGGTCTTCTGGGGCGCCAACCCGGCCGGCTCGAAGGCGCTCTACTCGGTCGGAAAAGAGCTCTTCGAATACGACTTCGACGCCAAGTCGTCGACCCCGATCGCGAGCGGAGCGGAGGGCGTCATCGGCCACAGCACCGATCTCGCTCGGATCTACCTCGTCTCGACCCAGAAGCTCTCGGGCGAGGAAGAGAACAGCGTCGGTCGCAAAGCCGAAGCCGGCAAACCGAATGTCTACCTGAGGGAAGCGGGGACCTTCCGCTACGTCGCGACGCTCTCGTCGCCTGACGTCTCCCCCAGCCGGCCCACCTCGTTGGCGCCGCAGCCGGGGCAGCACCTGGCGCGCGTGACGCCCGACGGGGAGGTGGCCGCCTTCACCGCCGTCGCCTCGCTGACGGGCTACGACAACACGGACGCGAACAGCGGCGAGGCCGACGCGGAGATCTATCTCTACGACTCCACTGCCGACGGCGGCGAGGGATCCCTCGTCTGCATCTCGTGCGAGCCGAGCGGCGCACGCCCAGTCGGGAGAAACGCCGAAAGCCTCGGCACGCTGCCGAACCTGAGCTTCTGGGCCGCCGCGTACGTCTCCCCCTGGCCGACCCAGCTGCGCGCCTCGAACGTCCTCTCCGAGGACGGCTCCCGCCTCTTCTTCGAGAGCTTCGGTCCGCTCGTGTCGCGCGACGACAACGACGCGCGCGACGTCTACGAGTGGCAGCGGGCTGCGAGTCAGCTCGAGTGCGAAGAGGCGGGCGCCGAACACTTCGTCCCGAGCGCGGACGGCTGCCTCAGCCTGATCTCCTCGGGGGCCGGTGAGGAGGATTCCGAGTTCGTCGACGCCACCCCGGATGGCTCGGACGTCTTCATCAAGACCTTCGACAGCCTCGTCCCGCACGACCCCGGCTTCGCCGACATCTACGACGCCCGTGAAGACGGCGGCTTGCTTCCGCCGCCGCCGCCCCCTGCGGACTGCTCAGGGCCAGCGTGCCAGGGGACTGACGGGCCGCCACCGGCTCACCAGACGCCCGCGTCGACCGCGCCGAGCGGCGGGAACGTGGAGAAGCGCCCGAACGCTTGCGGCAAGCGCCAGGTGCGTCGCAAGGGGCGCTGCGTCGCCCGGCGTTGCGGCAAGCGCCAGGTGCGTCGCAAGGGGCGGTGCGTGGCGCGGAAACAGGCTCGAAAGCGAGCCAGCGACAAGCGGAGGGCGGGCCGATGAGGAGATTCGCGTTGACCTCGACCGTGCTGGCGCTCGCGGCGTTGGCGCTGGCCCCCGGCGCCTGGGCTGCCTTCGGCTTCAAGCATCAGGACGTGACGTTCGCCGCCGACGAAAGCGGCACCCCGGAGACTCAGGCCGGCGCCCACCCGTACTCGGTGACGACCACGATCGAGCTGAACACCGTCGTCGATCCCGATGAGGGGGAAGTCCCCGACGAGGCCGCCAAGGACATAGTCGCGAAGCTGCCCGCCGGGCTGGTCGGCACGCCCAAACCGGTCGAATACTGCTCCTCGGCGGACTTCCTGGACATCCAGAACGAAAGCCTGCCCGCCTGCCCCGACGAGACCGCGATCGGCGCCAACGTCGTGCGGGCCAAGCTTCCCGGCTCGGACAACCAGGCCTGGATCGCCTCCCCGGTCTACAACCTGCAGCCGCCGCCCGGGGTGGCCGCAAAGTTCGGGTTCATCGCCTTCTCGGCGCCGACCACGGTCGAAGTGCGGGTCAACCCCAAGTACCCGCACAACATGATCGCGACGGCTTCCAACATCGTCCAGGTCGCGCTGCTCTACCGCACGAAGCTGACCCTCTGGGGCAATCCGGCGAGCGAGGACCACGACGCGCTGCGGGGGAGCTGCCTGAAAGCAGGGTTCGTCGCGTCCGACGAGCTCGAATCAGCCGGCGACTGCCCGGTGGACATTCCCGAGATCCCCTTCCTCACCCTGCCGCGCTCGTGCCAGGGACCGCAGCGGACGCTGTTCGAAGCCGACTCCTGGCAGCGACCGGGGGCATGGGCGACGGCCGAGTCCGCAACGGCCCTGGAGACGACCGGCTGCTCCGAGCTGGATTTCGAGCCGACGATCAGCGCGAAACCAACCAGCGCGGCGACCAGCTCCGGCAGCGGCCTCGACTTCTCGCTCGACGTCGACGACCCGGAGCTGATGAGCCCGGCGGACGACGCCCTCGCCGAGTCCGACGTCCGCAAAGCCGTCGTGACCCTGCCGGAGGGGTTCAGCGCGAACCCGTCCGTGGCGACGGGCCTCGGCGTCTGCACGATCGCCCAATTCGACGCCGAGACCCCCTTCTCCGCGCCCGGCCAGGGATGTCCGCTGGCATCCAAGATCGGCACGGTCGAGGTCGAAACGCCGCTGCTCGACGAAAGCCTCTCCGGCAGCGTCTTCGTCGCCAAGCCATACGAGAACCTCAGCGGCAACTCGCTGCTCGCCCTCTACGTCGTGGTCAAGAACCCGACCCTGGGCATCGTCGTCAAGCAACCCCTGCGGGTCGAGCCGGATGCGCGTACGGGGCAGCTGAGGACGATCGCCGCCGACATCCCCCAGCTGCCCTTCTCCCACTTCCGCCTGCAGCTGCATGGCGGCCCGCGCAGTCCGCTGGTCACGCCACCCACCTGCGGCCCCCGTGCGATGACGGCCGAGCTGTTCCCCTGGTCGGGCGGCCCGCCGGTTACCAGCACCTCGACCTTCGAGATCGTCTCCGGCCCGAACGGCGCCCCCTGCCCGACCGGCGGTGCCGCACCCTTCCGCCCCGGGTTCGAGGCCGGCACCGTCGACAGCACCGCCGGCGCCTTCTCGCCGTTCTCCATGCGGATGACGCGAAACGACGGCGAGCAGGAGATGACCCGGATATCCGCCGTGCTGCCGCCAGGGCTCCTGGCGAAGCTCGCCGGCGTCCCCTTCTGCCCCGAGGCGGCGATCGCGGCCGCGCGGGCGAGGACGGGTTCCCATGGCGCCCGGGAAGAGCTGGACAGCCCGAGCTGTCCGGCCGCCTCCCGGATCGGCCGCAGCGTGGCCGGCGCCGGCGTGGGCCCCGAGCTCACCTATGTGCCCGGCAGCCTCTACCTCGCGGGGCCGGTCGGCGACGATCCGCTCTCGGTCGTCGCGATCACGCCGGCGATGGCAGGTCCGTTCGACGCCGGAGTGGTCGTGGTCCGCGAGGCGGTGACGGTGAACCCCGTCACCGGAGAAGCGGAGATCGACGGCTCGACCTCCGATCCGATCCCCCACATCCTGAAGGGGATCCCGCTCAACCTCAGGGACCTGCGGCTCTACGTCGACCGTCCGAGGTTCACGCTCAACGCCACCAACTGCGCCCCGTCCGCGGTCAGGGCGACCCTGTTCGGCAGCTTCCTCTCGCCGCTGGACCCGTCCGACGACGTCCCGGTCGACCTCAGCAGCCGCTACCAGGCGTCGAGCTGTGCCTCGCTTGGCTTCAAGCCGCGACTCTCATTCAGACTGCGGGGACGCACGGAGCGCGGCGGCCATCCCGCCCTGCGAGCGGTTCTCCGGCCGCGCGCAGGGGACGCGAACCTGCGCTCGGTCACGGTGCGCCTGCCGCGCTCCGCCTTCCTCGAGCAGGCTCATATCCGCACGGTGTGCACGCGGGTGCAGTGGGCCGCGGACGCCTGCCCGAAGGGCGCGATCTACGGTCGCGCGCGCGCCTTCACGCCGCTGCTCGACGAGCCGCTGCGGGGACCGGTCTACCTCAGGTCGTCCGACAACGACCTGCCCGACCTCGTCCTCGACCTGCACGGGCTGGTCGACATCGAGGCGTCCGCACGCATCGACTCGATTCGCGGCGGGATCCGGGCGCGTTTCAGCTCGATACCGGACGCGCCGGTGACGAAGGTGATCGTCAACATGCGCGGGAAGGGCAAGGGGCTGATCGTCAACAGCCGCGACCTCTGCCGCCGGATCGAGGGCGTCGGCAAGCCGCGCGCCGGCCTCGGGATGCGCGGCCAGAACGGCAGGGCGCTGCGCGTCCGCACCCCCGTCCGCGCGAAGTGTCGCGAGCGCGGCCAGGACAAGCGGTAAGGGAGCGATCGCCTTGAGGTCGAAGTTCCGTCGAGCGGCCCCTCTCTGCGCCGTGCTCGGGATCGCGGTGCTCGCGGGGTGCGGCGGAGAGGACGAGGATCCCCTCACGAAGCGCGAGTTCGTCGCAGTGGCCAACTCGATCTGCACGGCGGCGGACAAAGAAGTCGTCCAGCGGCTGTCCACCTACATGCAGGAACAGCCGAACGGGGGCGCCGGCCAGACGCAGGCCCAGCTCTTCGCCGGTGCCGTCGAGGACATCCTCCTGCCGGCGGCGGAGGGAAAGATCCAGGAGATCGGATCCCTGCAGCCGCCGCCAGCCGACGAGAGGCGGATCGGCGCTTTCCTGGGCGAGATGGAAGCCGGCGTCGAGGCGGTCGAGCGGACCGCCCCCACGTACGAGCCCCTCAAAGCCTCGCTCTACGAGTTCGAAAAACGGTTCTTCCCGGCAGGCCGGATCGCCGGCGAGTACGGGATCGACGACTGCCGGTGATCACGAGCCGGCCCGCCGGACCTCCTCGGCCTGAGCGAGCAAGCGGGCGACGGCTTCGACCCGCTGGCGCAGGTTGGCGATTTCGGCGGGGGAGCGGACGGTGAACAGGACGAAGCTGGTCCCGGGCGAATCGATCCGCTGCTGCTCGGGGCTGCGGGCGAGCACGCCGAAGTCGCTGAGCGTGCGGAAGGCAGCGGCGAAGCGCCGCTCGAGCGCCGCGGTCAGCTCCGCGTCCTCCGCTTCGAGCAGCGGCTTGACGGCATCGAACGCCGCCTCGGCCCCTTCGACGTCAGCGGCGGTGTCGGCGACGTCGATGTGCGCATATGGGCTCTCGAGGCCGCGCAGCTCGACCCGCACGACGTCGTCCAGCACCTGCCGCGCGGCGCCGACGATCTCCCCGGGGGGCAGCGGCGCCCCGCCGACCCGCTGCCGCAACTCGCGGGCGCTGGCGAGCAGCCTGCTCGCGGGGCGGATCGCGTTCCTCGTCCCGGCGTCCGACCAGAGGGCATGCTCCAGCCCGTCGTAGCCAGGCGACCGCGCGCTCACCGCAGCGCCGGGCCGGCCGTCCATGCGCGCATCGAGGTCGAAGAGCACCGCCGCCGGCTCCAGGTGGCCATAGGGGACGCGGGAGCTGGCGAAGCGCGATTGGGCTCCCGGCACGTCCCCCGCGGCGACGCGCGCCCGCAACTGCCCGAGCCAGGTGACGAGCTCATCCGCGCTCTTCTCCAGATAGGCCCGGTAGCGGGAGATCGCCGCCTGCCCCTCGCGGTTCGTCGTGCCCGACTCTTCCCCGCAGCCGGAGAGGACCACGACAAGGGCGGCGATGAGCGCCGCGGGCAGCGCGATGCGGCGAACGGGCGGCAGCATCGGAGAACCGCCTACCCTCGAGTTTTTCTGTCCAAACTGTGGCGCGGGGGCGACTGCGTGGAGGTACCTTGGTCCGGTGACTGACTACTCCGATCTTCGCGCGCTCTTCGTCAACTGCACCCTGAAACGCAGCCCGGAGGCCTCCAACACGCAGGGGCTGATGGACATCTCGATCGAGATCATGCGGCGCAACGGGGTCGAGGTGGAGTGCATCCGCGCGGTCGACCACGAGATCGCGATCGGCGTCTGGCCCGACATGACCGAGCACGGCTGGGCGCGCGACGAGTGGCCGCAGATCTTCGAGCGGGTGATGGCGGCCGACATCCTCGTCCTCGGCACGCCGATCTGGCTGGGGGAGAAGTCCTCGGTTGCGACCCACGTGATCGAGCGCCTCTACGGCAACTCGAGCCTGCTCAACGACGCCGGGCAGTACGCCTACTACGGCCGGGTCGGCGGCTGTCTGGTGACCGGCAACGAGGACGGGATCAAGCACTGCGCGATGAGCGTCCTCTACTCGCTGCAGCACCTCGGCTACACGATCCCGCCGCAGGCCGACGCCGGCTGGATCGGCGAAGCCGGGCCGGGGCCCTCCTACCTCGACGAGGGCTCGGGCGGGCCGGACAACGACTTCACCAACCGCAACACGACCTTCGCGACCTGGAACATGCTGCACCTGGCGCGGATGCTGAAGGACGCCGGCGGCATTCCGGCGCACGGAAACCAGCGCACCGAGTGGGAAGCCGGCTGCCGCTTCGACTTCCCCAATCCCGAGCACCGCGCCTAGACGACGGCTTCGCCGTGCGACGCTCCGGCTGCGCAGCCGGAGCGAGGCACATACTTAGGCCGTGATCGTCGACTGCGCCGTCTACGAGGAGGGTCGCCGCCGCGACGGGCAGCTGACCGTGGACGACGCCGGCCGTGCCTCGCGCGAGGACGGCGCCTTCGTCTGGCTCGGCCTGCTCGAACCGACGGCGGAGGAGTTCGACTCGATCGCCCGCGAGTTCGACCTGCACGAGCTGGCGGTCGAGGACGCGATCAAGGCGCACCAGCGGCCGAAGATCGAGCTCTACGGCGACACGCTGTTCGTCGTCCTCAAGACGGCTCGCTACGTCGACTCCCAGGAGGTGATCGAGATCGGCGAGCTGATGCTTTTCGTCCACCCCGGCTTCCTGATCAGCGTCCGCCACGGCGCGGCCGAGCTGAGTGCGGTGCGGGCGAGAATCGAAGGGCGTCCGGACATGCTCCGGCACGGCAGCGGCATGGCGCTCTACGCGATCCTCGACCACGTCGTCGACGGCTACGAAGTCGCCGCCCAGGGCGTCGACGTCGACATCCAGGAGGTCGAGCGCCAGGTCTTCTCAGAGCAGCGGACCAACCCGGCGGAGCGCATCTACAAGCTCGAGCGCGAGATCCTCGACTTCCACGCCGCGGTGTCTCCGCTCGAGCCGGCGGTCGACACGATCGTGCGCGGCCACTACGACGTCGCCCCGGACGAGCTGCGCGAGTACTTCCGCGACGTCCACGACCACCTGCGCCGGGTGGGCAGGCGGATCGCCGACTTCCGCGAACTGCTCGGCAGCGCCCTGCACGCCAACCTCACCCAGGTCTCGGTCCGCCAGAACGAGGACATGCGCAAGATCTCGGCCTGGGTCGCGATCCTCGCCGTGCCCACGATGGTTGCCGGCATCTACGGCATGAACTTCGAACACATGCCCGAACTCGAATGGCGCTACGGCTACCCGGCCGTGCTGCTGCTGATCCTCGCGCTCTGCGCGCTCCTCTACCGCCGCTTCAAGCGGGCGGGGTGGCTGTAGGGCGCGCGGCCTGGGCGGTCGGCTGGCGGGCCTGGCGCCGGGGCTAGGTCTTCGGCTTCAGCTCGACCGTCTCCATGACGGGCAGCTCGTCGCCGTCGTCGTCGGCGACGGTGAGCATCACGATCAGCCGCCCGCGGTTCGCCTCGCGGAGCGCTTCGCGGACGGGGCGCCGCAGGTAGACACGGACCTTGGCCGAGCCGCCGCCCGGAATCCGCTGCGCGACGAGGACTTTCAGCCGGCGATGCTCTCCATCCACCTTCAGCAGCGAGAGCTTGTCGAACACGACGCAGCGCCTGTCGGGGCAGGCGATCGTGGCGATCACCGGCTTGGCCCCGGCCGCGATGGTCCGGCGGGCTGCCGACTCGACCAGCGGCTCGGGGTCGGGCGGCGGCGGCGTCAGGCCGGCGGGCGGCGAGACGGCGGGATCCGTGACCGAAAGCGCGACCGGCACGGTCTCGTCGTCGACCGTGACCGCGATCCCAGCGTCCCCCGCCCCGCCGCTTGCGCTGTAGGTCGAGGCGGCCACTCCGGCGCCGAACGTCGCGACGGCGGGGGCGACCGCGCCGCGCGCCGCCGTGAAGAACGCCGGGACGGTGTCGGCTACCGGCAGCGAGGCCGGTGCGCCGTCGCTGGTCCGGTCGAGGGCCGCCGTCACCGTGGCGGTCTCGCCGATCCCGACGCTCGCCCGGTCGGCGCTCGCGGTGAGCACCAGCCACGGGTCCGCCGTCACGCCGCTCGAGGCCGTGTCGCAGCCCGGCTGCCCGGGACCCTCGTTGCAGCCCCACCAGTTCTCGGCGGCGTCGATCGCGTCGCCTGGATCCGGGTCGCCGGTCTGCGCTCCGACGCCGTTGCCGGCGATGCTGTTGCCGTGGACGTCGAGCGGGCCGCTGCTGGCAGCGTCGTCGACGCGGACGCCGAATTCGTTGCCGCTGATGACGTTGCGGATCACGTCGACGTCCTGGTTCGGGCCCGCGAAGAGGTCGACGACGCGGACGGCCGACGTCGCACTGTCGACGAGGCGGTTGGCTTCGACCGCGATGCCGGCGTTGCCGCCGCCCAGGAAGATCGTCGATCCGCGTGAGTCGGTGCTGATGTTGCCGCTGACCGTCGCGTCTTCGGTGTTGAAGAAGACGATCGAGTTGTCGTCGACCAGCTCGTTGTCGCTCACGGTGATCTGCGACTGATCCGCGCCTGCGAGGTTGACCGCGGCGCTTTCGTGGCCGGTGAAGAGATTCGCGACGATCGTCAGGTCGTGGCTGCCATGGTCGGCGTAGATCGCGCTGCCCGAGGCGGAGCCGGGACGGTTGTTGGCTTCGAAGCGGTTGCGCTCCACGAGGCTTGGGGTCGCGCCGCTCGTGTTCGCGTACAGCCCCAGGACGTTGTCGCGGACGACGTTGTTGGCGACGCGGTAGCCCGAGTGGCTGTGGGAGAGGTAGATCGCGGCGCCGAAGGGCAGTCCGGAGACCCCTTCGACGGTGAAGCCGTCGATCGTCACGTCGGGGGCGGTGACGACGAAGCCGCCGCCGCTTTCGTTGAGCACGGACTCGGGGGCGCCGGTGCGGTCGCGCGCGTCGATCCCGGCCTGCGCGCCGTTCAGCGTCAGCGACTTCGTCACCGAGACGATTTCTTCGTAGGCGCCGGGGCCGACCTCGATCGTGTTGCCGGGCGCTGCCTCTTCGACGGCATGCTGGATCGTCGCGCAGGCCGTCGCCGGGGTCATGCAGTCGTTCGCGTCGCTGCCGTCGGGCGGAGGGGAGACGTAGAGGGTCGCCGCGGATGCCGACGCCGCTCCCGCCCCGCCCGCGAGGGCAACCGCCACGGCGAGACCTCCGAGTGCGATCAGCCGACGAAGGAACGAACCGCGGGTTCGCGCTGGTGCGTCAGGCATCTTTGTCCCTTCTGCAGCGGGTCAGAGTCGGCCGGCGATTCCGAGCCGGCCGCGGTCCGCCTTCTACCCGCGGAGGCGGACGTGACGACCCGGAGTTGGCCGAATGGTCTAACGAGCCTGGCTCAGGCCCGGGCGGTCGCGTAGCAGCGCTCGATGATGCGCTCCTCAGTGACCTCTTCGCCGCTCAGGGTGGAGACGATCGCGCCGTCGTTGAAGACGTGGACGCGCTCGCACATCTTCACCAGGTCCTCGGCCTCCGAGGAGACCACGAGGACGCTGACTCCCGCGGCCGCGGCGGAGCTGATCTGCTCGATCACGTCGCGCTTGGCGCCGACGTCGACTCCGTGCGTCGGCTCGTGCAGGATCAGGACCCGCGGCATCAGCTGCAGCCATTTAGCCAGCAGCGCCTTCTGCTGGTTGCCGCCGCTGAAGGTCGAGAAGGGGCGATCGGGCTGCGGAGGTCGCACGCCGAACCGCTCGACCAGGGACTGAACGTCGGAGCGCTCGCGGCGCTGGTCGAGCCAGCCGCGCCCGTAGTAGCCGCCCAGCACGGGCAGCGAGACGTTTTCGCGCAGGGTCGCGCTGCCGATCCCGGACTGCTCGGCGCGGTTCGCCGGCAGCAGGACCATCCCGGCTCGCGCCGCCCTGCGCGGCGTCGGCGCGATCGGCTCGCCAGCCAGCGAGATCGCGCCCGCGCGCGGGGGGAAGGCGCCGGTCAGAAGGTAGGGCACCTCGTCGTGGCCCATGCCGACAAGGCCGGTCAGCCCGACGATCTCGCCGCGATTGAGGTCGAAGGAGACGCCCCGCGCCACCTTGCCGGTCAGGTCTCGCACGGCCAGCACCGACTCGTCGCGACTCGTCGGCGCCCGCTCCTCGAGGCGCTCGAGCTCGCGGCCGACGATCATCGCCATCAGCTTCGCCTCCGAGGAGCCGGCGACCTCCGTCGTGTCGATCTTGCGGCCGTCGCGGAGGATGGTGACCCGGTCGCAGATCGAGAGCACCTCGTCGAGCCGGTGGCTGACGAAGAGGACGCCGCAGCCGCGTGCGGTCACCTCGCGCACCGCGCCGAAGAGCTCCTCGACGTCGTGGCGGGGCAGGTAGGCGGTCGGCTCGTCTAGCACGAGCAGGCCGCGCTCGTGGCCGATCTCGTCGAGGCTGCGCGCCAGCGCCACCATCGCCCGCTGCGCCGCCGAGAGCGCCGACACGGGCAGCTCCGGGTCCACGTCGAGCCCGACGCTGCGGAGGGCCTCGCGCGTCCGCGCCCGCTCGGCCCTCCACCGGATCCGCCCGCCGATGCCGGTCAGGAAGCCGTCGGTCCGCAGGTTCTCGAGGATGCTCAGCCCCGGCACCAGGGCGAGGTCCTGGTGGACGAAGCCGACCCCGCGCTTGCGGGACTCGCCCGGGCCGAGCGGCAGCTGCACCCGCTCGCCGCGGATCTCGACCGTCGCCCCCTCGTCGGGCTCGTAGACGCCCGAGAGGAGCTTGATCAGAGTCGACTTGCCCGACCCGTTCTGCCCGAGGAGGCCGTGGACCTCCCCGGACAGAACGTCGAGGTCAACCGAGTCGAGCGCCCGCGTCCCCGCGAACGTCTTCGACAGGTTGGCGACCCTGAGGATGGGCTCGCCGTCGGGCACCTATTTGAGCCCCCACAACTTCCGGTATTCCTCTTCGAAATCGACGTCGCCGTACCACGTCGTGGGATCGTCCTCCGAGCCGACTTCGCTGGGGAAGTTCTCGGCCGTGAAGACGCGCAGCGGCACGTTCTCGTCTTTGACTGGTTTCTCGCCGACTACGGCGCGCAGCGCCTGGTCCGCGGCGGCCCAGGCAAGCCACGGGTTCGACTCGCCGATGTCCATCTCGATGTCGCCGTTGACGAGGAACTCCATCACGGCGGGCGTCGCGTTCAGCGAGCCCATTTTCACCTGCTCGATTTTCCCGGCCTGCTGAACCGCCGGGACGATGTTGAGCATCATCCCGTCGTACATCGGCAGGAGGTAGTTCACGTCGGGGTCGGCGAGCAGCGCCGAGCGCACGGTCGGCCCCAGCTGCGACTGCCATTCGGCGACCGAGACGTCCTTCACGTCGAGCGGGCATTCGGCGCAGAAGCGATCCCACGCATCTTCGAAGCCGCCGAGCATCGCCGCCTGGGAGGGGGCGTCGCTCGACTGGATCGCGACTCCGTTGGCATCGCCTTCGGCGTCCGAGGAGGCCCAGGCCGCCAGGAGTTCACCGGCTTCTTTGTAGGAGAAGTCGGCGCGGCCCACGACGCCCTCCGGCAGCGGCTGCGAGGGGTCCGCCTCGAACATCGTGATCACGGGCACGCCGGCGGCTTTCGCCTGTTTGAGCGGCTGCGCGACCGCTTTCGGGTCGACCGCGTTGAGGATGATCGCGGCGACGTCGGCCTGTACCGCCTGCTGCATCAGCCGCGCGAATTCGGTCGGCGACGCCTTGCCGTCCCCGACCGTGGTTTTGACGCCGACCTCGTTCAGCGCCTTCTCCATTTCTTCGTCCAATTCGTTGACGGCCGGGACTTCAGTGGTGACGGCGATGATCGCGACCGTCTCGCCGGCCGCTTTTTTCGCGTCGAAAGCCGGCCCGGGGGTCTCCCACTGGGGTGGTTTCATCGCTTCTTTCACCATCTCGGTGGCTTCGGCCACCGCGGCGGACTGGTCGCCACCGCCGCCGCCCCCGCCACCGTCGTCGGAGTCGTCGGAGCCGCAGCCCGCGACCGCCAGCGCGGCGGCGAGCACGAGTGCCACCAATGTCTTGAACCCGATTCCTTGTCTGTTGCGCAACGACACTTTTCTCCTCCTCGCGATGCCTTGTAGGTTCAACTCGTCGGCTCGCTCGTCAGGCGAGCGATGGTCACCGACACGATCAGGGCGCCTCCGTAGAACACCTGCTCGACCCAGCCGGTGATTCCGAGCAGGTTCAGACCGGTTATCCCGGTGACCAGGAAGTAGAGGGCGATCACCGTGCCCCAGGCGTTGAAGCGACCGGGACGGATCGTCGTGGCGCCGAGGAAGGCGCCCGCGAAGGCCGGCAGCAGGAAGGTGCCGCCGACCGTCGGGTCGGACGATCCGAGCGTCCCGGTCAGCACCAGTCCAGCGGTCGCGGCGATCACGCTGGTCCCGACCAGCGCCAGCACGCGGTAGCGGTCGACCGGCAGGCCGGAGAGCCGCGCCACCTCCCTGCCGGTGCCGACCAGGTTGAGGTAGCGGCCCAGCGGCGTGTGCTCGTAGAGGTACCAGAGGGCGATCGCCAGGGCGAAGGCGAAGTAGACCGAGAGCGGCAGGTCGAAGGGGCCGTTGGAGACGAGGTCGGTGAAGCCCTGGTCGATGCCCGTGACCACGATCGAGTTGCTGATCCCAAGCGATATGCCGGCCAGGACGGTGCTCGTTCCCAGGGTCGCGACCAGGGAGGTGATCCCGAGCCTGACGATCAGGAAGGCGTTGATGCAGCCGATGAGCAGCCCGGTGGCGAGCGCGGCGACGATCACGATGCCGATCGGGACCGCGTGGGTGACGTTGAGCCAACCGACGACCACGCCTGTGAGCCCCACCGTCGCCCCGATCGAGAGGTCGAACTCGCCGACCGTGAGGGCCAGCGTCAAGCCCAGCGTGACGATCAGCAGCACCGCCTGCGAAGAGAGAATCGTCTTCAGGTTGTCCGTGGTCAGGAACGTCTCGGGGCGCAGGGCGCCGAAGATGATCACGGTGAGGACCAGCGCGACGACGGCGGAGTACTGGGCGGCGAAGCGCTTGGCGACCGACCCGTAGCGCTGCGCGGCGCGGTCCGGCGACTCGGCGAGCGCGACGTCGGCCGGCTCGCCGCGGCCGCCGTCGACGGAGACGCCCTTGGCGCTCATGACGACTCCGTTCGCGCGGCGAGCGCGGCGAAGATCCGCTCGTCGACCGGCTTCGGCGGCGGCGGGAAGTCGCGCTTGCTCTGGCTCTTGCCCATCCGCACGAACAGCTCGGCGAGCTTGAAGCTCCAGACGCCGGGATTGATCACCGGCACGTCGAGCCGCTCCTGCAGGTAGTCGTGGGCCTGCCACATCGTCGTGCTGGCGAGGACGATCGAGCCGGCGCCGTCCTCGGAGATCGCCTTTTCGGCCTCTTCCAGCAGCGGCGGCAGGTACGTCTCCTCGTCGGTGATCAGGTTCGCCAGGTCGGGCGGCAGGTCGGGGCTGCGGATCGAGGCGACGCGGTGCGAGAGGCCGTATTCGTGGGCGATCTTGCGGTAGATCGGCTCCCATTTGCCCCAGGTCGCGAGGAAACTGAACTTCTCGCTCAGCAGGAGGGCGACGTGGCAGGCGACCTGGCCGGGGCCCACCACCGGGATCCCGAGCCGCGAGCGGAGCGGCTTCATGCCCGAGTCGCTGACCGTGTCGATGCAGACCGCGTCGCAGCCGTCGGCCTCGGCGCTGAGGCCGGCCTCGAAGATGAACATGTCCATCAGGAAGACGTCGTAGATGCTGTCCGCCGTCTCCGGGCCGTTCTTGACGGCGACCACGTCCAGCTCGACGTCGCCGGGGATGAGCT
>DATABM010000129.1:0-8870 GCA_036259555.1 Solirubrobacterales bacterium | reverse complement strand
ACGAGGTCGACACGAAGGAGCTCGGCATCGAGCCGCTCTTCTTCGAGCACAGCTTCTGGTGCAACGAGTGCGAGGGGATGGCGTCGGGCAAGACCTGTCCGCACGGCAACGACGCCCACGTGTTCCTCAGCGGCACCAAGGTGCGCGAGATGCTCGGCAACGGCGAAAGGCCGCCGCACGAGTTCTCGCGAGCCGAGGTGGCGGACATACTGATCGACGCTTACAAGGAGGACTGACGTAGCGATGGCCGATGAGAAGGGATTCACCCTCTGGTTCACCGGCGCCGGAGAGCCCGGTGGACCAGAGGGTGAATCCCTTGTCGGCCATCGCTACGTCAGTCCTCCTTGTAAGCGTCGATCAGGATGTCGGCCACCTCGTTGCGCGAGAACTCCTGCGGCGGCCTTTCGCCGTTGCCGAGCATCTCGCGCACCTTGGTGCCGCTCAGGAACACGTGCGCGTCGTTGCCGTGCGGGCAGGTCTTGCCCGACGCCATCCCCTCGCACTCGTTGCACCAGAAGCTGTGCTCGAAGAAGAGCGGCTCGATGCCGAGCTCCTTCGTGTCGACCTCGTCGAAGATGTGCTGCGCGTCGTAGGTGCCGTAGTAGTCACCGACGCCGGCGTGGTCGCGGCCGACGATGAAGTGGGTCGCGCCGTAGTTACGCCGCGCGATCGCGTGCAGGATCGCCTCGCGCGGGCCGGCGTAGTGCATCTTCGAGGGGAAGACGCCGAGGATGACCCGGTCCTGGGGGTAGTACTTCTCCATCAGGACCTCGTAGCAGCGCATCCGCACGTCGGCTGGGATGTCGCCCGCCTTCGTCTTGCCGATCAGCGGATGGATGAAGAGACCGTCGGTGATCTCCAGCGCCGCCTTGGTCAGGTACTCGTGGGCGCGGTGGATGGGGTTGCGGGTCTGGAAGGCGACGACCCGCTTCCAGCCGCGCTCGGCGAAGGCGTTGCGCGACTCCTCTGCGGTCAGGTAGCGCTTCATGAACGCCTCTTCGTGGTCGGGCAGCGCGTCGACCTCGATCGGGCCGGCGATGCAGCGCGCCCCCTCCTCGTAGATCGCGGCAACGCCCGGATGCGCCTCGTCGGTCGTGCGGTAGACCAGCTCGGCCTCGCGCTTGACGTCGCGCTCGAAGATCTCCTCGACGGTGATCCGTCCCAGCGGCTTGCCTT
The DNA here is from genome assembly GCA_036259555.1 of Solirubrobacterales bacterium. GTDB lineage: Bacteria > Actinomycetota > Thermoleophilia > Solirubrobacterales > 70-9 > VRUE01. The sequence goes on along the minus strand of DATABM010000129.1, from coordinate 7,694 downwards.
CGTCGCTGGAGAGCGCGACGACGTCGCCGACCGCGCAGTCGAGATCGGTCGCCAGGGTGATCGGGATCGGCCAGTACTCGCCGTCGGCGGTGCGCATCTCGCTGATGACGCGCTCCCAGTCGGCGGCGCCCTGGAAGCCGGTCAGCGGCGCGAAGCCGCCGTTGCCGATCATCTCGAAGTCGGCGGTGTGGCGCTCGGAGAGGGTCAGGGACAGCTCAGCCATGGTCTCGGTCATGAAGTCGTTTCACCAATCGTTCGGGGGACGTGGTCGTCGGAGGAACTGGGTCTTCTACTGGAAGCGGGCCGGAGCGGCGGCGCTAGTTGATCCCGCACTCCGTCTTGGCGAGGCCGACCCAGCGGCCGTCGCGCGCCGAGCCGCCCGCGGCGACCGGCTTGGTGCAGTGCGTGCAGCCGATCGACGGGTAGCCGTGGTCGTGGAGCGGGTTGTACGGGAGGTGGTGCTCACGGATGTAGTTCCAAACGTCGCGCTCGGTCCAGTCCGCGATCGGGTTCAGCTTCCACAGCTCGAACCGCTTGTCCCAGGCGAACTTGGGGGTCTTGGCGCGGCTGGCTGAGTCCTCGCGGCGGACACCGGCGAGCCAGCAGTCTACGGAAGACAGGGCCCTCCGCATCGGCTCGACCTTGCGCAGGCCGCAGCAGGCGTCGGGGTCGTGCTTCCAGAGCTCGTCGCCGTGCTGGGCGGCCTGCTCCTCGAGGGTCAGGTTGTGGAAGCGGTCGAACTCGACGCCGAGGTGCTCGGCGAGCCGGTCGCGCGTCTCGTAGGTCTCCGGGAAGAGCACGTCGGTGTCGAGGTAGAAGAAGCGCGCCTCCGGGTTTATCTGGGAAGCCAGGTGAGCGGTAACGGAGCTCGTCTTCTGGAACGAGCAGGCGATGTAGTGCCGCTCGCCGAAGGTCTCGAACATCCACTCGATCGCCTCGCTGGCGCTCTTCGGCTCCAGCTCGGCAGCAATCGCCTCGGCGTCGATCTCTGTGGGGGTCGCTACTGGGTTCATGCGGTCTCCGGCGCGCTAGATCGCGCACTCCCCCTCGCCGCGCTCGACCTTGTATGGGCTGGAGCGCTGCCAGTCGATGAACTGTTGCATCGTCTCGAGGCTGAACTCCGCCGGCATCGTCAAATCCTTGATCGCGGCTTCGAAGGTCTCGGCGCCGGTCCGCTCGGCGAAGGCGTTGAACTCCTCGCCGTCGGAGCGCTCGGCCTCGTAGAGGCGAATCCAACGCTCGACGGCCTCCGGCACGCGCTTGGCCGGCAGTCGCGATTTCAGCCGCTTGCCGAAGATCACCTCGCCGCCCTCGTAGTTGCCGCCGACGTGCGGGATGTAGGCGGGCATCTGGCGGCCGCCGACTTTCAGCGAGGCGCCGTAGAAGCCGATGTTGGCGATGTGGTGCTGGGAGCAGCCGTTCGGGCAGCCGCTCATCTTGATGTGAATGCGCTTGGTCAGCTCGTCGGAGATCTCCATCGACTGGACCCGCTCCTTGACCGCGCGGTTGAGGCCCATCGAGCTGGTGATGCCGAGTTTGCAGCTATCGGTGCCGGGGCAGCTGACCACGTCGCTGATCTCGCGCGGGCCCGCCTCGTTCAGCCCCAGCTCGCCGAGCCGCTGCCAGACGTCGAAGAGCGCCTCGTCGCGGACCCAGCGCAGGACCAGGTTCTGCTGCACCGTGCTGCGCGCGTAGCCGCCGGTGTACTCGCGCATGATCGCGGCGAGGCCGCGGAACTGCGCCGGCGTCAGATCGCCGCGCTCGACCTTGACCTCGACGGTCGAGAAGCCGTCCTGGCGCTGCGCCTGGACGTTGGCCTCGAGGAAGCGCTCGAACTCGGAGCGCTCGCCGTTGGGCGAGGCCGGGGCGACCGGGGGCGCCGGTGCGTTGGCCTGCTCGTCGTCGTCGTAGCGGAGCCGCTCCACCAGGTCGGCGCTGAAGTCTCTCTCTTCGACCCAGTCGCCCCGCAGCTCCTCCTCGACCTGCTCACGGAAGGCGTCGATGCCGATCTTGTCGATCAGCACCTTGATCCGGGCGCGGGCGCGGTTGGCGCGCAGCCACTCCTGACGATCGAAGATTCGCAGCGCCGCCTCGGCGACCTTGAGGTAGTCGCCGTTGTCGGCCTCGACGAACTCGTAGAGGGTCGGGGCGATGCGGGCCATGATCGAGGTGCCGCCGCCAACCCGCATCTCGAAGCCGCGCACGCCGTCGCGCTCACGGGCCAGGAAGGCGATGTCGTGGATGCCGCTGATCGCCCGGTCGGCGTCGGAGCCGGTGAAGGAGGTCTTGATCTTGCGCGGCATCAGCTGCGTCGTCGGGTGACGCACGAAGTAGCGGACGTAGGCGCCGGCGTAGGGGGTCGGGTCGAAGACCTCGTCGGGGGCGACGCCCGCCCAGGGATCGCCGGTGACGTTGCGGATCGTGTTGCCGCAGCCCTCGCGCGATGAGAGGCCGGCGTCGGAGAGCTCGCGGATCGCCTTGGCGGCGTCGGGCAGCGGCACGTGATGGATCTGGATGTTCTGCCGAGTCGTGATGTGGCCTTTGACGAGCGGCGCATACTTCTCGACGACGCTGGCGAAGGCCTCCATCTGCTCGGGGGAGACGCCGCCGAAGGGCAGCTTGATCCGCAACATCTGGACGTCGGGCTGGCGCTGCCCGTAGACGCCCTGTTTGAGGCGGAAGCCGATGAACTGGTCTTCGGCCATCTCCCCGGCAAGGAACTTCTGGGCTTCGTTGTCGAAGTCGTCGAACTCCCGCTCGATGATCGGGATGACGTGGCCCGGGACGTTCTCGTAGGTCTCCGGGTTCTCGAGGGTCCCGGCGCGTCCCTTGCCCTTCTGCTGCTTGCCTTGGTCGACCACTAGCTCCATAGCCGCAGAAAATAGCAAAACCTGACAGGGATTTGGGTATTTAGGTCAGAACTGGGCGGCGATCAAGCCGGCCATCCCGCCGAAACCCACCAGGATCGCGCTGGTCATGGCGATCGCCCCATGGACGAGTGACCGCTGCAAGCCATCGATGCGATGGTTGAGATCCCGCAGCCCGAGTTCGACCCCGTGGAGACGCCGATCGACTTCGTCGAAGCGCCGCGCCGTTTCTGCCCTGAAGTCGTCCAGCCGCTCGTCGGTCCAACTCTGTCTCATCGCCTCCATACTGGCATGTTTACAGACAGAAAGTTGCAGATGGCGCGCAGATTTCAAATCTCCGCGACACCATTGAAAATCCTGCGTCGCGGGATAGAGCGATGGAGCTACGTGCGCTTCTTGCGCGCCTCGAGGATTGCTGCGGCCTGGCCTGACTCTGCCGCGTAGCCACCCTCGGGCTCGAGCGGCAGGCCCTCTTCCTCCCAGCCGACGATGCCGCCGGCCAGCTTCGCCGCGTCGTAGCCGGCGGCCGCGAGCGCGTCGGCGGCCATCGAGGAGCGAGTGCCGCCGCGGCAGTAGAGGACTACCGGGCGGTCCTGGGCGAGCTCGCCCGTCCGCTCGTCGAGCTCGGCGAGCGGCACGTGCTTGGCGCCGGGGATCCGGCCCGCCTCCCACTCGTGGTCAGCCCGAACGTCGACGAGCTGGGCACCCTCCTCGACCAGCCGCCGCGCCTCTTCGCGCGTCACCTCCTTCGTCTCGTCGCCCGTCGCCTCGTCGGCCATCAGTCGACCTCCGTCCCCTCGACCAGGAAGGCGACCCGGACGTGGGCGCGATACTCGTCGAGGTTCTCGCCGCGGATCCCGGTCGAGACGATGTCGACGGCGCGAATGTTGCGCAGCGTGCCCTGCGCCTGAGCGAGCGCCTGCCGCGCCGCGTCGTCGGTCGACGTCTTGGAGCTGCCGACCAGCTCGATGATCTTCACGACAGCCATCTGGCTCCTCCTTCGCCTTCGAGGTCCTCGATCGTCACCCGCTTGCCGACCCCCTCGAGCAGCGCGGCGCGCTGCCACGGACTGACCTTCTGTCGCGGCCCGGCGTCCGCCGGAACCGAGGTCTCGGCGAGGAAGCGCTGAATCGCGGCGGCGATGGCGGCCGCCTCATCCGGGTCGGGGGTCGAACTCATGGCCGAAGCCTATTCACTGAGGCTGCAGGGCCAGGCAGATCGAGGACGCGGGGAGCGTGGGGCTTCGCACGCGAGCGACCGAGGACCGGACATGCGCGCGCCCTGCGGCTCCAGTCAGCCGGAGTTGTTCAAGCCTGGGACCGGCTCGCCGTGCTTCTTCTCGGCGCACAGCTGGGGGGCCGGGTCGAACGAATCCATCAAAGCGCGGCCGGCCGGGGTGCCGACCAGGATCGGCGGAGGGGCTTTGGCTTTCGGCCCGGCCTTGGGGCGGCGCACGTAGCGACCCTTGCCGCACTGGATGACGAAGTCACGGAAGCCATCGCGTGCGTCGATGATGTCGTCGCCGCCATTGCCGTAGAACTCGTCTTCCCCGGGCTGGCCGAGCATCGCGTTGGGACCGCTGTCGCCGATCAGGACATCCCAGTCGAAGGACCCCTCCATGTCCTCGTTGGAGTCGTCGAGGCGGACCGAGTCGCAGCCCCGCACCACGTCGATCCAAGCTTTGTCCTGCGGGAAGGAGATGATCAGCAGCCCCGGATGGGCCTGGGTCTCGGCGAAGGAGGCGTCGTCGCGCCCTGGGCCGCCGACGATCGCCCCGCCGGCGCAGCCGCCGCCGGCGGCCATCAGGTCGCCGTCCTCGCCGCCATAGATGAAGGTGGGGCCGGGCAGGCCACCGACCAGGCCGTCGGAGCCCGCTTCCCCGTAGAGCCGGTCCGCGCCGAGGCCGGACTCGATCAGGTCGTCCTCGGGTCCACCGCGCAGCGTGTCGTTGCCCTTGCCGCCGGCGATTCGCACGTTCTCGGCGCCCTCCAGGGAGCCCGAGACGGTCAGCTTGTCGTTTCCGGGCCCGAGGTCCGCCGTGAACCACCGGGCCGGGTCGGCCACGCAGGAGACCTGGGTGCCGCTGACTCGCGCGCAGCCGGGGCCGATGGCGATCGCGCCTTTGGCGGTCACGCCGAAGGTCGAGGAGGCTTCGTCGAAGGCGACGACGATCGCGTCGTTGCCAGCGCCGCCGACGATGTTGAGCCCACCGCCGCCGCCGCGGGTGATGTCGACCTCGACGTAGGCCGATCCTTTCGGGGGCGGTTCCTTGCCGCATGAGACGCTGCTGCCTTTCGCGCCCTGGCAGCCGTCGGTCCCCTGCGCCCCGATCAGTTCGTCGGCGCCGCCGCCCCCTCGCAGCCGGTCGTCTCCCGGGCCGCCATCGATCACGTTGGCGCGCCCGTCGCCGATCAGGACGTCGCGGAAAGCGGACCCCTCGACGTCCTCGAAGCGGAAGAGGCGGTCGTGGCCGTCGCCGCGGGCCTTGTGCTTCCGGAGCGAGACCCAGACGCCTGCCCCCCCGGCGCTGGCGACGTCGGTGGCGAACGAGGCGATGTCGTCGCCGCCCGGGCCGCCGTCCATGCGGTCGTAGCCGTAGTCGCCGTGCACGAGGTCGAAGCTGCCGGGGCCCCCGCTCACCCGGTCGATGCCGAGGCTGCCGGCCGCCTCGTCGGCCTCGCCGTTGCCGCCGAGCACCGTGTCGTCGCCGAGGTCGCCGATCGCCTGGTCGGCGTCGCCTGGCCCGCCGTCGACGGTGTCGTTGCCGCGGCCGCCGTGCAGGACGTCGGTGCCGGGGCCGCCGCAGACGAGATCGTTGCCGAGCGCGCTGTGGACGCGGTCGTCGCCGAGCCCCGCCCAGATCACGTCGCGCTCGTCAGTGCCGCGCAGGACGTCGTCGCGGTCGGTGCCGACGATCTCCGCGATCCGCCCCCGGCAGCGCGGCTCGTCCTCGTCGGCCGGCGGCGCCGCGCCCAGCGCGAAGAGGGCGCTGAACGACACGAGAAAGAGGATGGTGACCCTGCCGAGAAGCTTCATGCGGCGAGCCTATCGAGCCGCTGCGGACGTGCCGCCAGACGGGGGGCTGCTCCTTCCAGCGAGCAAAGCCTTCAGGGAATCGACCACCTCCTCGGGATCGGAAGCGAGGCGATGCCCCGTCACGCGGACGGTCTCGACACCGAGAATCTTCAACCTCACGTCTCGCTCCCGATCGGCCTCGAACGACCTGCGGCTGCCGTGGGTCTCGTAGGCGTCCAGTTCCACGGCGAAGCGCTCCTCCTCCCAGTAGAAGTCGAGCTCGTACCCCGCGACGTTGTAGTTGACCGCCGGCTCAGGGAAGCCATGCCAGCGTACGAGCTCCAAGAACCGTCGCTCGAGACCGGAGCGGGTGAAGGCAGGCTCCTCGCGGTAGATGACGAGCGCCCTGCGCAGCCGTGGGACGCCCCGGTGGCGGCCAGCGCGCGCGAGCAGATCCTCGATCGCCCCGAGATCGAACCGGCCCGCCTGCTCTGCCCGCTCGACCGCGCGGTCGAGCGCTTTCGCAGAGACGACCGCGGCGAGATCGAGCAGCGTACGGGGCAGAGCGGTGACGGGAATCCCTTCCCGGTTGGCGCGGTCGGCGTCGGTCAACGGGGCATGGTGAATCCGGGCGAACGGCCGGCGGTGCCGCCGGGTTGTCGCGGTCACGTCGATGACGGCCGGACGCTTGTCGAGAAGACCCCACAGCCAAGCCGCGGATCGATGGCTCGCCACGGCGTCCGGCCCACACGCGAGAGCGGCCGCGAGACAGTGGCCGTGCCAGCTGAGGCGGCGGTGGCCGACGGCGTAGACGCCGCGGTGCAAGCGATGCAGGCGCCCAGAGCGAGCGGCGCGGGCGACGGTGTCGCGCGAATAGCCGAGCGTTCGGAGCTGGTCAAGCGAGACCACACCGTACTGGCGCCCCGCCAGTTCCGCGAGCGCCTGGTGCGTTCGCACTTTGTCGGGCATAGCCCTACTAAGTGCGAACGCTGGCGGATTCTCCCCCCGGCCCCGGCCTCAGCTCGGTACGAGGCTCATTCGAGGTTGATCATGACGTGCTTGATCTCGGTGTAGTCCTCGAGCGCGTACATCGAGAGGTCCTTGCCGTAGCCGGACTCCTTGTAGCCGCCGTGGGGCATCTCCGAGACGAGTGGGATGTGGTCGTTGATCCAAACGCAGCCGAAGCGCAGCGCGTTGGCGACGCGGATCGCGCGCCCCACGTCGCGCGTCCAGACCGACGACGCGAGTCCGTAGCGGGTGCCGTTCGCCCACTCGATCGCCGCCTCCTCGTCGGTGAACGGCTGCACGGTGATCACCGGGCCGAAGATCTCCTTCTGGATCATCTCGTCGTCCTGCTCGAGGCCGGCGACCACGGTCGGCTCCAGGAAATAGCCCGGCAACTCTGGCTGCTTGCCGCCGGTCACGAGCTCGGCGCGCTCGGGGCGCCGCTCGAGGAAGCCTTCGACCCGTTCGCGTTGCCGCTGCGAGTTGACCGGCCCCAGCGTCGTGTCGGCCGACAGCGTGTCGCCGAGCACCAGGTCGTTCGCCTGGGCGGCGAGGCCGTTGACGACGTCGTCGTAGACGCCCTTGGAGGCGAGAACGCGGGTCGCCGCGGTGCAGTCCTGGCCGGCGTTGTAGTAGCCGGCCTCGGCGATCGTCGCCAGCGCGTCGGCCATGTCGACGTCGTCGAAGACCACCCCGGGGCCTTGCCGCCGAGCTCGAGGTGGACCTTCTTCAGCGTGTCCGCGGCGGCTGCCGCGATCCACTTGCCGGTCGGCGGCGATCCGGTCAGCGACACCATGTCGACGTCGG
>DATABM010000128.1:0-14677 GCA_036259555.1 Solirubrobacterales bacterium | reverse complement strand
CGATGCCGAGCCGCTGCTGCATCCCCTTGCTCATCGTCTCCACCTGGCGCCCGCCCTCGCCCCGCAGGCCGACCCGGGCCAGCAGCGCCTCGCGCTCCGCCGCCCCGCCGGCGGAGCGGGCCAGCCGCTGGTGCAGCGCGAGCACCTCTCCGGCGCGCGCCCAGCCCGGGAAGCGGAACAGCTCCGCCAGGTAGCCGGTGGACGCCCTCGCCGCCCGGCTGCCGGCGGCCGCGCCGGCGACACGGGCCTCGCCGCCCGTCGGCCGGACCAGCCCGCAGGCGATCTTCACCAGCGTCGACTTGCCGGCTCCGTTGGGGCCGAGCAGGCCGACCAGCTCTCCCTCCCCGACCTCGAGGTCGACGGCGTCGAGCGCGGTGGTCCTGCCGTAGCTCTTGGAGAGCCCCCGGGCGGAGAGGACGGCGTTCATCCGCACAGTCTCGCGATGAGCGCCGATGTACTCGTCTACCTAGCCGCTACGGCGCGCCGACCTTTGGTCGACCTCTTTGCGGACCCGTCCATCGGCTCGAAGCGGAACTCGCGGAACGGAACCGAGGCGTCGATGCAGATCGCCGCCCGAAGGAGGAGTTCCTGGGCCTGTCGCGGCCTGGCGATGATCCTGCCGCGGAAACGGGGGTTGTATCTGGCTCGCGAGAGACCGAGCATCCGGAGATTGCCTTCTTGCATCTGTTCGGCGATCGCTTCTTCGGACTCCGTATTTTTTTCGACGTAGGGCCGCACCACCTCAGGGAGCGACTCCAGTCCCGATCGAACCGAAAGCGGGTTGTCCTTGAGCCGCCCGAAGAATTCGTTCGACATCCAGACCCAGCAATCGGGCAGGGCCGAGGTGAGCGTCTCTTCGCTGCCCTCGAGGTCAAGGCGGGTGCGGACGACCTCGGTCAGCTGCGAGGTCTCGTCCATCCCGTCGCGTCCGTCGAACACCCGCACCGAATGGAGGTGATCGTCTTCCGACCACGCCTCGCACTTCGCGCGGAGGTTGCGCCAAGTCGTCTTGGAGTTCGGCGCGCTTGCCATCTGCTCACCCGAGCCCTCTGACTGGCTGGGATGCTGGAGGCCGGCGTCGATGTTCCGCACGATCGTCTCGAGGTTCCATGGCACCACGACGCAGATTCGGTCGCGCGATCTTCTCAGCACCGGCCTGCGCGAGCGCACCTCTCGAATGTAGGCCACGATGCTCACGTCCTCGTGGTAGAGCGCCGCAGCATGCTGTTGCAGCGCTCGCTCGTCGAGGAGGAACGTCGGCGCGTCGTTTTTGAGGATGAACAGGAGGCCGTCGCCCGGTCGTTCCGCAGCACGAACCAGGAGGTCGTCCAGGGAGCGCTGGAACAGCCGGTTGGGCAGGGTCCCGTCTCGCTCGACCTCGAGCCGCTCCTCGGTGGTCAGCTTTCCCGCTTTGGGCCGGCTCTGGTCGCTTGAGTCCTTCCCGTCTTCCGCGTCTTCCTCTTCGCCGTCCGGTCCCGGCAGCAGGTCGTCCTCCCCGAGCCAGGTGTCGACGAGGTCGGCTCGGTGTTTCCTGGCCGCGGTCTCCGCCAGGGAGCCGATCGTTCGCGCGATTTCCGGGACCCAGAACTTGCGCTGTTCCTTCTCCACCTCGTCCTGCGGGCGCTCGCCGAGGAAGTGCCCCACGCCACCGACGGACAGCATGTTGATCCCGTCCGGCGGGCCGGCGTCCAGCACGCTCCGCGGCCGCACGATGGGGTCGTCGCCTCCGACGACGAACAGCATCCGCTGTCGGAAGGCGGCCGCCCTGGTCTGGAAGCTGCCCCGGTACTCCTGCTGGAAGACCTCGTAGAAGGTGCGCTTCAGGTAGAGGAAGAGATAGAGGCCGATGCCGGCGACCCGCCGGCTTCCGCTTCGGTTGAGGCGCCAGTCCATCATCGCGTCGTCCAGCTCGTAGCGCAGGGAGTGGAGAACCGTCTGCCACTCCTCGGGATCGGCGAACGCGGTTGGCGCCAGCTCGCGCATCGCGCCTCCCGAGAAGAGGGTGGAGCAGGAGGACAGGAGGAAGGCCCATGACATGAACACCGACTGGGCCGCGAACCCGCCGAGGCTGTAGCCGATCGCGTGCAGCTCGGGGTCGACGTCGGGATCGAACGAGCTCCCGTCCATCTTCGGGAGCCTGTGCAGGCCCAGCGCCTCGCGGAGCGAGACGATCGCCTGTTCGAAGGCGACTTCCGGCGGGGTTGCCGGCATCTTTGGCGAACTGCTCCCCTGCTGCTTCACAGCCCGCCTCGAAGCCGTGCAGATGCCGCTCCACTCCCTGCCCATCTTCTCCGCCAGGAAGCTCGGCTCGAGGCGGCTCCTCTCGACGTCGGCGCTCTCGCCGAGCAGGCCGGATCCCGAGGCGCAGTGGTAGGACGAGTAGCGGACGATCGCGCTCAGCAACCACCGGGTCTCGATCATGAAGCGCAAGAACTGGCGGAACAGGTGCAGGCCGTCCCAGAGATAGTGGTCCAGCGGGGTCTCGGTGAGCCCGGGAAAGGCGCACCTCGACAGGTGCCCCGGAAACGGCCGCAGGAGGCAGACGGTCCCCCGGTCCTGCTCGATCAGATGCGATGCGAGCTGGTAATAGAGACCCATCCTCCGGGTCTCGTTGAGGCCGTTGTGGAGAAGGAATATCCGGCTGACCGGCTTACGCGTCGTCGCGTGGGAGAGAAGGCGGTAGGTGTGAAAGCTCTCTACCGGCCCCATGTTCACGTGCTCCTGGCTGAGGCGGTGCAGGCCGTGGATCGGCGCTGACGGAAACCTGAGGATCCTCTCTTTCAGTGGGGTTGCAAGCGCTTCCTCCGGCTTCTTGCCCTCGACGACGGTGCGCCGCAGCAGCGACTCCTCCCGGATCCAGCCGGAAGGACGCGCGACGGGCCACTTGGCGCCATCCGGCTCCAGCGCGACGTCCCGCTCCTCTATTTGAATCTCCCTAGCTTGTCTAAAACAGATCTCCAGAGCGCGAAAACGTATTACAGATGGGGCGCCGTCAGCAGACGCTTGAAAGCCAGGTCGATCGCCTCCGCCCGGGTGCGCTTGCCGTGGTCGGCGGCGATGAAGTGGTTGCCGATCCACAGCGAGAAGGCGAGCATCGAGCGGGCCTCGACCTCGTCCTCGTCGGAGCACAGCGCCGCGAAGAGGGAGCGCATGTAATCCATGCGGCGGTTGTCGACGCGCCGCAGCCGGCGAGCGACTCCCTCGTCGCGCCGGGCCCAGTCGCGGATCGCGAGATCGGTCCGCAGCGGGTCTATTCCCAGGACCTCCTCAGCGGAGAGGGCGATCGCCGAGAGGCGCCGCAGCTTCGCCCGGGCGTCGCCGCCCTGCTCCTCGACGCGTTCGATCACCTCGTCGACGCTCAGTCGCTCCCACGCGTCGAGGACCTCGTCCAGCAGCGCGCCGCGACCGCCGAAGTGCCAGTAGAAGCCGCCCTTGGTGACGCCGAGCGTCCGAGCGAGCGCCTCGACCCGCACGGCGTCGGGGCCGCCCGCAGCGAGTGCCTGCAGGCCCTCGTCGACCCATGCCTTGCGGGGGGTGCGGGTTGCGGCCATCGCTTCCATACGGTACCGTATGGATAAGTCGATCCTTGGAGGTGGCCGTGGTCTCGAATCCCGCCGCACTGATTGCCGCCGTTGCAGCTTCCGTCGCGGTGTACGCCCACGGCATCGTCGGTCAGCGCTGGCTCACCGCGCAACTGCGTGCCGTCGAGATGCGGCCGACGCCTCTCTCGACCCGGCTCTTCGGCGAGGGCGACGTCTCCTGGCGGGTGTTCGGCGTCACCTGGCACGTCGTCACGACGGTGTTCGCGGCTTCCGCGCTCGCCCTCTACCTGACCGCCTTCGGCGCCCTGGAGAGCCGCGACCTGCTGCGCTTCATCGCGCTCGTCCACGCCGCCTTCCTCGGTGTCGGCTTCGTCTACATCGACAAGCGCCCGGCGGCGATGCTGCAGCCGATCCCACTGGTGTTCGTCACCGTGATCACCGCCGCCGCCGCGTTCTCCTGGATGTCCTCGGGCTCGGTGTAGCGATGAGGCTTGCTGGGACAGATCGAACGCCAGTGGCTCAGTCGTAGGCCCTGATCATCCGCACGTTCAGCAGGAGCATGATCGCGCCGAGGCCGCCGATCACGGCGAACCCCGGCAGGATCGCGCCCCAGTCGAGGTCGGTGAGGATCAGCGAGCGCAGCGCCTCCATCAGGTAGGTGACGGGGTTCAGCGTCGCCGCCACCTCCATCGGCTCGGTAAGGAGCTCGCGGGGGACGAAGTTGGGGGTGAGGAAGAGGAGCGGGAAGAAGATCAGCCCGCCTGAGTTCGTCGCCGCGGCGCTGCGCGTCTTCAGCGCGATCAGCTGCATGAAGCCGGCATAGACGACTCCCCAGAGGGCGCTCAGCGCGACGATCAGCAGGAAGCCGACGACGCCGCTGGCGATCTCGATGCCGAAGGGGAGGGCGATGAGCACGATCAGCGAGGCCAGGACGACGCCCTTGACAGCCTCCGCGACGAGCCGTCCCAGCACCATCGAGTAGCGCGGAATCGGCATCGCCCGCAGCTTGTCGAAGTAGCCGCCCTCGATCTCCTCGACCAGGAAGAGGGCCGCCATGCCGAACGACGCCGCCAGCAGCAGGGTGATCGGCAGCTGGAAGGCGCCGTACCCCTGCCCCTCGAGGAACCCGGTCGACTCCGAAGGGAAGATCTCCGCCGCCTGCCCGGTGTTGACGACCAAGAAGAAGATCGGGATGAACATCGTCATGAACAGCGCGTCGGGCTGCCGCAGGGCCTCGCGCAGAGCGCGCCTCCCGAGGGCCAGCGTGGCGCTCATACGCCCACCTCCTGGACCTCGCCCGCGGCCCGGTCGCGGCTGCGGCCGGTCGCGTCGAGGAAGACGTCCTCGAGGCTGATCTCGGCGCCGTCGCGACGCGCGCTCAGCTCCGCCTTGAGGTCGGCCGGAGTGCCCTCGCGCACGATCGTGCCGTCGTCGATGATCGCCAGCCGGTCGCAGAGCTGGTCGGCCTCCTCGAGGTACTGGGTGGTCAGGAAGACGGTCGTGCCGTGACCGTTGATCCGCCGCACCTCCTCCCAGACCGTCAGCCGGCTCGCGGGATCGAGCCCGGTCGTCGGCTCGTCCAGGAAGAGCACCTCCGGCTCGTGGACGAGCGCGGCCGCCAGGTCGAGCCGGCGCTGCATGCCGCCCGAGTAGCCCTTTACGACGCGGTCGGCGGCGTCCTCCAGCTCGACGAGCTCGAGCAGCTCCTGCGCACGCGCCGCCGCCTCGGCCTGGTTCAGGCCGAACAGCCTTCCGTGCAGCGTCAGCAGCTCGCGGCCGGTCTGGCGCGGGTCGAGGCCAGCCTCCTGAAGCGCGACGCCGATGCGGCGGCGAACGGCATCCGGGTCGGTGGCCACGTCGATTCCAGCGACCTCCGCGCGCCCGCCGGTGATCGAAAGCAGCGTCGTCAGCATCCGCACCGTCGTCGACTTGCCGGCGCCGTTGGGGCCGAGGAAGCCGAAGATCTCCCCGGTCTGGATCTCCAGGTCGACGCCGCGCACGGCCTCGACCTTCCCCTCGCCGCTGTCGTACTGCTTGACGAGACCGGTGGCTCTGACGGCCGCGTCACCTTGCTCCTTCATCTTCGCTCCTGGTTCGCGCGTTGTCGGTCAACCGGATAGACCGGGCGAAGCGCCGAAACTCATCGCCGCGGCGGAGAAATCTAGAGACCGGCGACGGCGGCCGTACAAGTGGGCCCTTGCGGCCGCTATTACTTCGCGCTCCGTGCCGGCGCTGAGCTCAAGGCCGCTGCTCGACCGCCTGGTCAACCACCCGTGGCTGATCGGCGATCCGACGACCCCCGGCCGCAAGCTCGGCAACCGAGTCAGCTGGCTGACGCTGATCGCGATCGTCGCGGCCAACGCAATCGGGGCGCTCGTAGTGATCGGCTTCGCCGTCCTCGCGCTGCCCAAGCCCGACGGGCTCGAGCGCGAGGAGACGATCGCCGCCAACCTCGTCCTTGCGGCCGCCTATCTGACGTTTGCGATCGTCCTCGGGGCAAGGTGGGGGCGACGCCTCGTCGAGGGAGGACGCGGCGGCATCCGGTCTTGGCTGGATTCCGACCGGCCGCCGGACGAGGCCGAGAAGCTGCGCGTGCTGCGGGCGCCCCTGCGAATTCTCGGCGTGGCGGCGGCGCTCTGGGCAGTCGCCGTCGCCGGCTTCGCCCTCCTCAACCTGCTCTTCGATCCGCTGCTCGCGCTCGGCGTCGGGCTCACTGTGGCGCTTGGCGGCGTCACCACCTGCGCGGTCGCCTACCTGCTCACCGAGCTGGCCCTGAGGCCCGTGGCCTCGCGGGCGTTGGCGAGCGGTGCGCCCCACCGCCGCCGGCTTCCCGGCCTCACCGCCAGGTGGCTCTTCGCCTGGGCGCTCGGGACCGGCGCCCCCATCGTCGGCCTGGCGCTGATCGGCGTTGTCGCGCTGACGCCGGTCGAGATGACCGAGGCGACCCTCGCGGTGACGACGGTGACGCTGTGCGGCATCGCGCTCGCCTTCGGCGCTCTCACCTCGCTGCTTGCCGTCTACGCCACGGTCCACCCGATCGGCTCCATTCGTCGCGGCCTGGCCGAGGTCCAGGAAGGCAACTTCGACGTCGAGCTCGCCGTCTGGGACAGCACCGAGATCGGGCTGCTGCAGGCCGGCTTCAACGAGATGGTCGCCGGGCTGCGCGAGCGCGAGCAGATCCGCGACCTCTTCGGCCGGCAGGTCGGCCGCGAGGTGGCCCGCGAGGCGCTGGCCACCGGGGTCGACCTGGGCGGCGTCGAATGTGAGGTCGCCGTCGTCTTCGTCGACGTCGTCGGCTCGACCCGGCTGGCCGCGACGCGCTCCCCGCACGAGGTCGTGAACCTGCTCAACCGCTTCTTCGGCGGGGTGGTCGAGGTGATAGAGGCGCACGGGGGCTGGATCAACAAGTTCGAGGGCGACGCGGCGCTGGCCGTCTTCGGCGCGCCGCGGCCGCTGCACGACGCGCACGGCCGGGCGCTCGCCGCCGCCCGCGAGCTCGACCGCTGGCTGCGCGCCTCCGTCGCCGAGGTCGAGGCGGGGATCGGCGTCGGGTCCGGCACCGTGGTCGCCGGCCACGTCGGGCACGAGCACCGCTTCGAGTACACGGTGATCGGCGACCCGGTCAACGAGGCGGCCCGGCTCGCCGATCTCGCCAAGGAGGACGTGCCGCACGTGCTCGCCTCGGCGCGGACCGTGCGGCTCGCCGGGGAGCCGGAGGCCGCCAGCTGGCGGGAGGGGGAGGCGGTCGAGCTGCGCGGTCGCTCGGCGGCGACGGTGCTCGCGCACCCGATCGCGGCCAGTGACTAGCGGAGCCGCAGCGGACGCGTGGCGGTGCGAGTCGTCGGGCCGTCGGCGACTTCGACTCGGGCGCGGAAGGTGCGGCGGGGCGAGGCGAGGGGCCGCGCGCGCAACCCACGTCCCGCTTTGGTCAGGGGGAGCCCCGCCCTGGCGGTCTGTCCGGCGGCCAGCGAGTAGCTCCCGCGGGCGACGAGGCGCCGCGCCGAACGGACTGAAAGGCGGCCGGCGCAGGGCTCTTCGCCCATGCAGCGCAAGCGGACGAGCACCGACCGACCCGTCGCAGCCAGCGGGCCGCCGAGCACGCGCAGGAAGCCGCTGACCGCCTTCGAGCCGCTCGCCGGAGCGCTCCCGCTCGCCGGAGCGCTCCCGCTGGCGGCGGCGCTCGCCGTGCCTCCGCCCGCTTCGTAATCCCGCGCCAGCCGGTAGCCGGGGGGCAGGACCTTCGGGGCGGGCGCTCGGACCAGGCCGTCGAGGGCGCCCGCGGGCTCGAGGACCGGCAGGCGCAGCTCCAGGTTCGACAGGGTCATCGGCAGCTGGCCGTTCGACGGACGCGAGTATGGGGCGTCGGAGGGCAGCAGCTCGAGCTTCGCGACGTGACCGGGCGAGAAGCGGTAAGCCTGCGGCTGCAGCTGGAAGACCATGCGTTTGCCGCCGGCGCCGGGCCGCAGCAGTCCGCGGGAGACGAGCGTCTCGGTGCCGCCCGGAGCGACGTCGAGCAATCGAGCCGCCAGCTGCGACGTGCCGCCCAGGGTCGCGATGTCGGCGACGACGGTCGGGGAGCCGAGCAAAGTGAAGCCCGGCTCGGGGGCAGGCTGCAGCCGGTAGCTGGCCGCGCCCGGCTGGTCGGCGCCCGACGCGGTTGCGCAGGCGCCGCTGCCGCCGATCGGGTCGAAGGCCGCGCCGATCGACGCGTCGGTCGGGACGGCGGGCAGGACCGTCTTGGCCGCGGCGCTCTGGAGGCGGATCTCACCCGGCGCCAGGTCCTTCCAGCTAGGCGCCGCGTACGGGCCTTCGGACGGTTTGCCGCAGCTCGTGGTGAGCGCCTCGACACTCGATTCGGGCGCGGAGCCGACACCCTTCAGGTAGTGGTCGAACCAGGCGTCGCGGCGGGCGGCGAAGGCGGCGACGTCGGCCGGCTTGCTCTGGCTGCGCATGTGGCCGTCGTCCGTGAGGTACAGCGAGATCGGATTGCCCGGGAACTCGGTGCGGGTGCGGTTGTAGAAGCGGATCGCCTCGTTGACCGGAAAGAGGTCGTCGTTCCAGCCGCTCTGGATCAGCAGCGGCGCCGGCGGCTGGGAGTGGTCGATGTAGTAGGAGGAGTGGTGGGTGGCGATCTCCTCGACTACTTCCTGGGCCAGCGGGTTCGCGTCGTAGGGCTCGCCGGCCAGCACCAGGCCGTACCAGGCGACGAGGTCCGCGTCCGGGTCGGTCCCCGGGGCCGCGTAGTTGCTCAACGCCTGACCGAGCGTGTAGAGGGCGGTGACGTAGGAGGCCTTCATGACGCCGATCGGCGCCGTCCCGTTCGGTCCGAGGTACGGCGCGTCGGCGACGTAGTCGAGCGTGGCGCCGTTTGGCATTAGCGAGTAGGCGAGGTCGGTCCACGGCCACTGGGGCACGGCGGCGGCGAGCTCCATCGGCGTGCCTTCGGGGCTCGTCCAGGGCACCAGCGAGTCGTCGGGGAGCATCGTCCGGTCGCGAAGCGCGGCGAGAGCCATGGAGAGGCCGCCGCCGTAGGAGACGCCGGTGGCGCCTATCCTGCGCGGCTCGACGATGCCTTCGTCGACCAGGACCCCGAGCAGGTGCTGCGCATCGCGCACCTCGTACCGGGTGTCCATCAGGTGGTTGTAGCCCTCCGCGCATTTCGTGGTGAGCGGCAGCCGGTCGGGGTCGGTCGAGCCGCACGAGTTCCCCCAGCCGCGGTCGCTCATGCTGAAGACGACGTAGCCCTCTTCCGCCCACTCCTGCGTGCGCGCGTCGAGGCCGATCTTCGACCCGCCCCAGCCGTGGAAGACGCCAATCGCCGGATAGGGGCCGTCGGCTCCGCTGGACGGCTCGGGCGGCAGGGTCACGTTGACGTCGATCTTCGTCTGGCCGTCCCAGGTGGTCGTCGGTCCCGAGCAGAGGCGGACGCTGCCATTCGCGGGCTGCGCGACGCAGGCGACGTCGCCGTCGTAGACGCTCGCAACTTCCGCGGCGGACGGCACCAGCGGCAGAGCGGTCGTGGCGAGCAGCGTCGCAACCGACGCCAGTGCCATCCGCATCGCCCTCGCCGCGCCCATCGCCCTTCTCGTTACCCGCCACGCGCCCCCGGCCAACCCCTCCGAAGCCGAACCGGCCGCATTGGCTCAGCGGGTGGCGGCGTAGGACCGCCGCTTCTATTTTGAGTTTCTAATCAATTCTCTATTTGTTTCATTACAGTCACGCCTCGATTCATGAAGGCGAGAGCAGAAACGTGCGTCTGAGCGGGGCCTGGAGGTGGTTACGAGCGGGACCGTTCTTGCTGGTCGCCCTCGCGCTGATGAGCGCCCCTGTAGGGGCTGATCCAGCCTCCGATCTGGACAACGCCGAATCGCGCGTCGTCAGCATCGAAGCCGAGGTCGCCACGGCGGAGGAGCGCCTGGACGCCGCCCGAGCCGAGTATGCGGCCGCTTCAAGGCGAGCCCGCCCGCTTGCGGCAGCGGTCCGATCCACGAGAGAGCGCGCGCGACAGCTTCGTCATGACCTTCGGGTCCAGCAGGATGAGGCACGGGCGCGGGCGGCCGAGATCGAGGAAGCCCATAGCGAGGAAGAGGAAGAGCACGACGAAGAAGTCGCCGCGGGGATCGGACTTGGCATCGCCGCGCTCGTCGGCGCGGCGATCGCGATCGGCTGGGGGCGGTTCCGGGCGTCGAGGCCAGTGGCCGGCCTGGCCGGACTCGAGCTCAGTCAGGCGCTCGGGGTGTGCCTGGGCGGAGGGTTTCTCCTGCTCGTCGTCGGCGCGGTGCTCGGAGGGGTCGAGGGCTTCCTCGGTGCGCTCGGCGTACTCCTTCTCGGCCTTGGATTGCTACTGCCGGTTGCGCTCCTGCTTGCCCGCCACTCCTTGGAGGTGGAGCGGGGCAACGCCAAGCCGCACCTGAGGCGCGAGCGGCTGCCGGCGGAGGCTCGGGGCGGTGTGGCGGCGCTGCTGCTGATCCTGGCGCTCGGGGGATTGGGTACCGCGGTCTTTAGCGACGAGCCGACGCGTGACCCTCAGCCTGTGCGGTTTGTGGAACAGACGGAGGCCCTGACGCGCGGCCCCGGGGCGCAGCAACTGACGCAGGCCGAAGCGAGGGCGGGTGCCGCTCGGCAGCGGGCCGCGCAGCCGCTGGCCGAACGACGCGCGACGCGGGGGGCGCTTCGCCAAGCGACCCGTCAGCTGCGTCGCGCCAACCGCCGCTTGGCCGACGCGGAGGCGGATGAGCGTCGCTTCGAACGGCGGCTGGCCGCTCAGGTTTTGCGGGAAGAACGGGCAGCCGCGCGAGAGGCGGAACGTCTCGAACGAGAAGCCCAGGAAGAAGCCGAAGAATTCGAAGAAGAAGAAGAATCCGCCGGCTGCGATCCGAACTACTCAGGCTGCGTGCCGGCCTACCCTCCCGACGTCGACTGCGACGAAGTCGGCGAAACGGTCGCCGTCTACGGCTCAGACCCCCACGGCCTGGACGCGGACGGCGACGGCTCCGGCTGCGAGTAGGGGGCGGGGCGCTACCTGCGGGCGGCGGTGCCGTCGCCGATTCGCTTGCGCACCGCGCCGACCGCCGCGGCGCTGGTCCGGCAGGAGCGGGCGATGACGCCGTCGGAGAGGTCCGGCGTGCGGCGCACCTCGAACTCGATCAGGCCGGTGCGTCGCGCCTTGGCGCGGTCGGTGGTACTGGAGTCGGCGGCTGCTTCCTGCGCCGCGTCGGCGGCGCGGCCGCGGCGACAGGCGAGGCAGAAGTCGCCCTCCGTGCCGCTCTCCCAGCTGGTCGGCAGGGGCGCGCGGCGGCCGTCGAGCTGCCCGACCGCGACGCCGCAACGGGCGCAGACCCACCTATGAGGGGCGGTGCGGGCGCTCACCGTGCCACCCTCTGCTTCGAGCGGCGTCGGCGTCGCCGCGAGCCCTGGCGCGATGCGGTTGACTTGTCGTCGTCGCCGCCGAACTCCCGGGTCAGGCCCAGGTCCCCGGCCATGCGGCGAACCTCATCAGCCTGGTCGGCGAGGACGAAGCTGATCCCTGTGCCGCGCCGTCCGGCCCGCCCGGTCCGGCCGATGCGGTGAACGTAGGAGTCGCGGTCGCCCGGAGCGTCGAAGTTGACGACGTGGGTGACCCCCGCGACGTCGATCCCGCGAGCGGCGACGTCGGTCGCGATCAGCGCGTCGAGCTCGCCGGCCTCGAAGCGCGCCAGCGCCCGCTCGCGCTGGCGCTGGCTCTTGTCGCCGTGCATAGCCGAGGCCTCGAGCTGCTGCGTCCGCAGCCGTTTGGCGAGTCGGTCGGCGCCGCGCTTGGTGCGGACGAAAACGAGGGTGCTGCCGCTGCCCGTGTCACGCAGCTGCTCGACCAGGTGGTCGAGCTTGGCGCTCTGCGAGTCGACATGGAGGAAGCGATGCTCGATGTCGGCCTTGGCGTCGCTGTCGGCGGCCTGGGTGTGGCGACGGGGGTCGCGGGTGAAGGCCGCGGCGATCGTGCCGGTCGCGCCCTCGAGCGTCGCCGAGAAGAACAGCGTCTGGCGGCGCTTCGGGGTCTGGCCGACGATCCGGCTCACCGCCGGCTTGAAGCCCATGTCGAGCATGCGGTCCGCCTCGTCGAGGACGAGGACGCGAACGCGATCCAGCGAGACGACGCCGCGGGCGATCAGGTCCTCGAGCCGGCCCGGGGTGGCGACGAGGATGTCGGCACGGCGCGCGGCCTTGATCTGCGGGGCGAAGCCAACGCCGCCGTAGACGGCGGCGATCTCCAGCCCACGGGCGGAGGCGACGGAGCGCAGCTCCTCGACGATCTGACCGGCCAGCTCGCGGGTCGGCGCGAGCACCAGGGCGGCGGTGTGGCCGCCGTTCGGCTCGACGCGGTCGACCAGCGGAATGCCGAAGGCGAGCGTCTTGCCCGAACCGGTCGGCGACTGGACGAGGAGGTCGTGTCCCGCGAGCGCATCGCGCACGACCAGCTTCTGGACGGGAAAGGGATCGGTGATGTCGCGGCGCGCAAGCGCGCGCACCACCGGAGTGGAAATGCCGAGATCGGCAAACGAAGTGATGTTGTCTCTCCTTATTGAACGGCTAGGGGAGATTCAGTGGCCCCTAGGCGCCAACGGCACACGGAGGGAAAACGGAACCTCTCGGGTGGCGAGATGGCCGAACCCGACCCCTCCACCGTAGCAGTCGCCCTCGAAAGCTCCCGCAATATCCGGTTCTCGCCCACGAAATCCGGGTACGGCGGCAGGATGAGAGCTCGACGCCTGTTTCCCCTGCTTCTGCTCCTCGCGACCCTGGCGCTCGCCGCCTGCGGTGACGACTCCGACTCCGGAGGTGGGACGGAGGAGAGCGCCGTGCCACCGGCCGAGACGACGACGGAAGCGGCCGAATCCGGCGAGGCGACGGCCGAGGACGACGAAGCCGCGCCAAGCGGCGACGCGGTTCGCGCGGCGAAAGTCGAGATCGACGGGTTTGCCTACGAGCCGGCGACCGTGACCGTCGAGGCGGGCGGCAAGGTGACCTGGATCAACCGCGACGCCGAGGGGCACACCGCCACCCTCGACGACGGCAGCTTCGACAGCGGCGACATCGCCGAAGGGAAGCTGGCGTCTCAGGCGTTCAAGCAGCCGGGGAGCTTCGCATATCACTGCGAGATCCATCCGGAGATGACCGGAACGGTCGAGGTCGTCGAGCCGGGCTAGCGGTGAGTCGCCGTAAGGCGTGCGCGCCATACTGCGCCGCATGCCGGCTGACGAGTGGACGCAGACCGACCACGTCGACCGCTACCTCGCGCGGGCGGACGAGTTCCCGCACCGGCTCGAGGGGGAGGGCGCGCTGCTGGAACAGGTGCCCGGCGACGTTCGCCGCGTGCTCGACCTCGGCACCGGCGACGGCCGGCTGCTGGCGCTTCTGCTGGCCGATCGTCCCGCGGTGCATGGCGTCGGGGTCGACTTCTCCGAGCCGATGCTCGCCGCGGCGAGGGACCGTTTCGCCGACGAGGAACGAGTCGAGCTGGTCCGCCATGACCTGACCCAGCCGTTGCCGCGGCTGGGCCGCTTCGACGCCGTCGTCTCCTCTTTCGCGATCCACCACCTCGAGCACGAGCGCAAGCGCTCGCTCTACGCCGAAGCCTTCGACCTGCTCCAGCCCGGCGGCGTCTTCGCCAACTTCGAGCACGTCGCCTCGCCTACGCCGCGCCTGCACCGCGCCTTCTTCGCCGCGATCGACGAGCCGATCGAGAACGAGGACCCTTCCGACCGCACGATCGACGTCGAGACGCAGCTCGGCTGGCTGCGCGAGATCGGCTTCGAGGACGTCGACTGCTACTGGAAGTGGCTCGAGATGGCGCTCATGGTCGGAGTGAGGCCCGCGGAGTAGAAGGACCCATTGTTGAACGATCCTAGAATCTCGCTATGTTGGGAGCGATGAGCGCTGTAGCGAGCCGCCTTCGTTTCGACCGCTGGAGCCTGCTCGCCCTGCCGCTCGTCGCCTTCCTCGGTTTCTTCTTCGTCCTCCCGACGCTGACCGTGTTGTTGCGCAGCGTCACCGACTTCAGCCCACCCGAGGTGAGTGGCCTGGACAACTACTCCTGGTTCTTCGACTCCTCGACCAACCTGGTCGTGCTGCGTCGCACCCTCGTCACCGCCTTCGCGGTCACCGCCATCTGCCTGCTGGTCGGCTACCCCTACGCCTACCTGCTGACCACGGTCGGGGCCCGCACGCGTGCGTTCCTGCTCGGCGTCGTCGTGATCGCCGGCTTCACCAGCTTCATGGTCCGCAACTACGCCTGGCTCGTGATCCTCCAGGACAACGGCCCGCTCAACGATGCGATCGCCGCGCTCGGGCTCGGGCGCGTCGAGTTCGTCGGCAGCGACCTCGGCGTCGCGATCGTCTTCACGCAGATCCTCCTGCCGCTGATGGTCCTGCCTCTCTACGCGACGATGCGCGGCATCGACCGGCGCCTGCTGATGGCGGGCGAGAGCCTCGGCGCGCCGCCGGTCCGTCGCTTCCTCTCGGTCTACCTGCCGCTCTCGCTGCCAGGCGTGCTGGCCGGCTGTCTGCTCGTCTTCGTGCTGACGCTCGGCTTCTACGTGACCCCGGCGCTGATCGGCTCGCCGACCAACGCCCTCTACTCGCAGCTGATGCAGATCCAG
>DATABM010000127.1:0-7033 GCA_036259555.1 Solirubrobacterales bacterium | reverse complement strand
GCCCGGGGGTGGGGGCGGCGCCCCCCCGGCGCTCGCCGGGGCGGCGAGCAGGCAGACGACCGCAAGCGCGACGGGCCTCATGGGCCGAACTCACCGGCGGCGCCACCGGAGGCGGGAGGCGGCGGCGGCGCCGGTTCTGTTTGGACCGGTGCTTCCGCCGGTGCCGCTTCCGTCGCCACCGGTTCCACGGCCGCTTGCGGCGCTTCGACCGGCGGTTCCGGCGCTTCGGCTGGCGGCGGCGCCGACAGCGGCGGCACGGCGTCATCTCGTTTCGAGACCTTCGCTCGCTTGGAGCTCGCCTTCGCCTCCCGTAACTGGGGCGGCACGGCACCGGCTCGTTCGACAGCCCTCTCCGGTCGCCTGGAGCTCGCCTTCGCCCGTAACCGCGCCGGGGCGGCCACCGCCATGGCGATCGGCTCGATTCGGGGTGCAATGGGTCGCTCCCCCGGCGACTTCGGCGCCGGGACGACACCGGTTGCGACGCAGGCGGTCGCGCCGCCCACGGCGCAGGCCGCCAGCACCTTGTTCATGCCCGCCGTCTTGACGAACCCCGCAAGGGCGCTCTTCGCGGCGCTGAGCAGCCCACCGCCGCTCTTCGCTCCCGCGGCCGCCCCGAGGACCAGCGGCAGGGGACAGAGCGCGGCGACCGTCCTGGGCGCAGCCCGGTAGGCGCGCACCGTCGCCCGGCAGCAGCCGCAGGCCCGCAGGTGCTCCCGAACCTCGTCGCTCTCACCCGCTCCCGCTTCCCCGTCGCAGAACGCCGAGAGAAGCGGGCGCAACTCCGCGCAGCGGCTGCCGTCCTCGCCGCTCGTGACGATCTGCCGGAGTCGCTCGCGGCCCTCGGCCAGGCACCGGTTCACCTTCGTCGCCGAGAAGCCGGTGATCTCGCCGATCTCCCTGTACGAGTAGCCCTCGGCGAGCAGTGCGAGCGCTTGCCGCTCCGCCGGCTTCAGCGCGCGGATCGCCTCCCGGCTCCGGGCGATCTCCTCGCGCTGCTCGAGGCGCTCGAGCGGTCCGGGGCCAGGCGAGGGCAGGCGGGCCAGCCAATCGTCGCCGTGTTCCTTCTCGGCTCCCACCGGCACCCGACAGAGCACCTTCTCGCGAGCGCGGCGGACGGCGAGGGCCTCGTGCTTGATCACGGTCGTCGTCCAAGCGAGCAGCTCGCGCGGCTGCTCTGTCGGCGCTTTCGTCAGAAGGATCTCCAGCCCTCGCTGATAGGCGTCCTCGGCATCCTCCGCGCAGAGCGAGTAGCGGCGGGCCGCGCGTCTCAGCCGCTCGCCGTCCCTGGCGATCAGCTCGACGGCGGCGCGCTTGCGCCCGGCGTCCCCGGCTGCGCGCCGCCCTCCGATCCGATCCGCCGTCTCCGCTGCTGTCCCTCGCACCGGTTTTCCTCCCGCCGCGAACATGCCAGCGGGAAGCTCGGGACGGGAGCCGTCTCTCCCCCCTGCTGGACGCTTGATCGGGGCCGGAGAACGGAATTTGCGGAGAAGCGGACCCCGAGGCGGCTGCTCAGGTCGCCCATGTAGCATCGGCGTCCATGAGCACGTGCGTCGTCACCGGCGGGGCGGGATTCCTCGGTTCCCACCTCTGCGAAAAGCTGCTGGAGCAGGGCCATCGCGTCATCTGCATCGACAACCTCGAGACGGGGTCGCTGCAGAACATCGAGCACATCCGCGACGACGCCTTCGAGTTCCGCAACATCGACATCATCGAGCGGGTCGAGATCCCCGAGCCGGTCGACTTCGTCTACCACCTCGCCTCGCCGGCCAGCCCGATCGACTACCTGCGGCTGCCACTGCACACGCTCAAGGTCGGCTCGCACGGCACCCACCACATGCTCGGCGTCGCCAAGTTCAAGCGGGCGCGCTTCCTGCTGGCCTCGACGAGCGAGGTCTACGGCGACCCGCAGGTCCATCCGCAAGAGGAGAGCTACTGGGGCCACGTCAACCCGATCGGGCCGCGCGGCGTCTACGACGAGGCGAAGCGGTACGCCGAGGCGATGACGATGGCCTACCACCGCCAGCAGGGCGTCAATACCGCGATCGTCCGGATCTTCAACACCTACGGCCCGCGGATGCGCGCCCACGACGGGCGGGCGATCCCGACCTTCCTGCGTCAGGCGCTGCAGGACCGGCCCCTGACCGTCTTCGGCGACGGCAGCCAGACGCGCAGCTTCTGTTACGTCGATGACCTGATCCGCGGCATCATCGGCTTGGCCGAGTCGGACATCCACCTGCCGGTCAACATCGGCAATCCGAACGAGTTCACGCTGCTGGAGCTGGCCAAGGCGGTGATCGAGGTCACCGAGTCTCGCTCCGAGATCATCCACGAGCCGCTGCCGACCGACGACCCGCAGCAGCGCCAGCCCGACATCTCACGCGCCCGCGACCTGCTCGGTTGGGAGCCGGAGGTCGAGCTCCGCGACGGATTGCGGCGGACGATCGAGCAGGCCGGCGTCGAGAGCCTGGTCGGCGCCACCGACTGAGCCGTCCACCTCTCGCCGCGGCGCTCGGCGGCGCCGTCCCAATATCCTGCGGAGTCAGATGGCGAGCGACACCGAGAGACCTGCGACCGCCGAGGAGCGCCCGACGATCGCGCCGGTGGTCGGACCGGACGACGAGCGCGTCTTCACCGACTCCGGCATCGAGATCGAGCGCCTCTACACCGAGGAGGACGTGGCGCCGGGGCTCGAGGAGCGGCTCGGCCGGCCCGGCGAGCCCCCCTTCACCCGCTGCATCCACGAGGGGATGTACCGCGACCGGCTCTGGACGATGCGCCAGTACGCCGGCTTCGCGACCCCCGAAGACACCAACGAGCGCTACCGCTACCTGATTGAGCACGGCTCGACGGGCCTCTCGATGGCCTTCGACCTGCCGACTCAGCTCGGCCGCGACTCCGACGACCCGCTCTGCCAGGGCGAGGTGGGGCGGACCGGCGTCCCGATCGACACGATCGAGGACATGCGGATCTGCTTCGACCAGATCCCGCTCGACCAGGTCTCGACCTCGATGACGATCAACGCGCCGGCGGCGATCCTGCTGCTGCTCTACGAGCTGGTCGGCGAGGAGCAGGGCATCCCGTCCGAGAAGCTGCGCGGCACGGTCCAGAACGACGTGCTCAAGGAGTACATGGCGCGCGGCAACTACATCTACCCGCCGGAGCCGACGATGCGGCTGACCACCGACATCTTCGAGTACTGCCGCGAGAACGTGCCGAAATGGAACACGATCTCGATCTCCGGCTACCACATCCGCGAGAAGGGCTGCTCGGCCGTGCAGGAGGTCGCCTTCACCCTCTCCAACGCGATCGCCTACGTCGAGGCGGCGATCGAGCGCGGCCTCAAGATCGATGAGTTCGCGCCGCGGCTTGCCTTCTTCTTCAACGGCCACAACAACGTCTTCCAGGAGGTCGCCAAGTTCCGCGCCGTGCGCCGGATGTGGGCGGAGATCGTCAGGGACCGCTTCGGCGCCGAGAACCCGAGCTCGATGAAGATCCGCTTCCACACGCAGACCGGCGGCGTGACCCTGCAGGCGCAGCAGCCCGAGGTCAACATCATCCGCGTCGCCCTGCAGGGCTTCGCGGCGGTCTGCGGGGGGACGCAGAGCCTCCACACCAACGGCTTCGACGAGGCGCTGGCGCTGCCGACCGAGCGCTCGGCCCGGATCGCCCTGCGCACCCAGCAGGTGCTCGCCCACGAGTCGGGCGCCGCCGACACGGTCGACCCCTTCGCCGGCTCCTACTTCGTCGAGTCGCTCACCGACGAGATCGAATCGCGCGCCAAGGATCTGATGGCCAAGGTCGAGGAGCTGGGCGGCTCGGTCGAGGCGCTCGAGTTCATGCAGCGCGAGATCGAGGAGTCGGCGCTCTCCTACCACGAGCGCTACAAGTCCGGCCAGGACATCGTCGTCGGCGTCAACAAATACGTCACCGACCAGGTCGACGACGTCGACATCCTCCGCGTCGACCCGGAGTCAGAGCGGCGGCAGCTCACCCGCCTCAAGGCGTTCAAGGAGTCGCGCGACCAGGCGGCGGTGGACGAGAAGCTCGAGTCGCTGCGCGACGTCGCCCGCGGCGACGGCAACCTGCTGCAGCCGATCCGCGCCGCGCTGGCCGCCAACGCCTCGATCGGCGAGGTCTGCGGCGCGATGCGGGACGTCTTCGGCGAGTACCGCGGCGGAGCGTTCTTCTAGCCGCGAGGGGAGATCGAGCCGGGAGGGGGAGCGTGCGGGCGCTCCATGTTGCGCGAGCGCGATATCCGTCCGTTAAGCGGCGCTGGGCACTTTCGCCCCAGCTCGCTGGGTCGAAAGTGCCTTTCCTCGTTCAAGCAGCCGGGCGACGCGGGCCAGCGCGTGGCGCACCTGGGCCGGTTCGTACCGGATCTCGTGGTGCGTGAAGCGAAGCGGCGTCATACCGGCGAGGGCGTGGGCCCGGTCGCGCTTGGCGTCACGCGCCTGGGCGGACGGTGTCCGGTGGTATCGCAGCCCGTCCGTCTCGATCACCAAACCAAGATCAGGCCAGTAGAAGTCCACTTCCCAGCCGTTGACGATCTGTTTGCTGAGCGGCGGCGGCAGGCCGGCACGGGCGGCAATGGGCCGGAAGTAGATCTCCAGGTCGGAATCGGAGAGGCGAAAGGTGTGCTTGTCGAGGACGCGGCGCAGGAGGGGTGCACCCGGCTCGCCCCTGTAGCTCTCCAGCTTCGTGCGGAGCGTCTCCGGGTCGATCAGATTGCGCTTGTCGGCCTCGTTGACCGCCCGCTCTACCGGTGTCGCACCGAGTTCCGTGGCCAGGTCGACCAGCGTGCGGGCGGGAGAGGTCACCGGGATCCCTGAGTGGCTGACGACGTCCTCCGGTCTCAGCGTCGGACGGCGCCGAACGCGCAAGCCGGGCCGCGTGACCTTGGTTCTGCGTCTCACGCTCGTGTCGATGCGTCCCGGCACCTCTTTCCGATGCCCCAGAGCGCCGCCGCGCTTCGATGGGACAGCGCCGCGCCGCGTCCACATGCCAGGACGGCCGCCATCCAGAGGCCCTTCCGCGTCAACTGCGGGCGGCCGACGGCATAGATGCCCGTCATGACCGGATGAAGACGACCGCGCCGGAGGCGGTGCTCGATGGAACGTGGCCCGAACCCGAGCGCCAGGAGTTGCCGCCGCGCCACGATCCCGTGCTGCCTTCCAGCCAGTTCCCACGCCTGGCGATCCCGCGTTTGGTCGCTAGACCCCACTCTGGTGGGGTAAATGGGCCCAGCGCGTCACCTCACCCCCTGAATGGATCGTCCCACCTGCAAAGTGCGGGAAGGACCGGGGCGTCCCCGGTTGAAAGCGGCCGCATGATCGAGGCATCGCGGACCCTGATGAAGTCCGAACCCGAGCTGGAAGAGCTTCTTCGGACGGTCGAGGGTGTTGAGGTGACGATGGCCGAGAAGGGGTTCGGGACGCGGGTCGAGATCCGCGCGGACGAGGAGGAGACGGGACTCCGGGTCGACGACCTCGAGCGCTTTCTGGACCGACTGGCCGAGCCGCAGAAGCAGCCGTTCGGAACCGCTTAGCGGCGAACCGAGGAAACGATCTGGGCGGAGCGCCTGGAAGGGAGATTGGACGTGAAGCACCTCAGGAAGCACCTGTCGTTCGCCAACGTGGTGGCCTGCGTGGCCCTTTTTGTCGCGCTCGGCAGCGGCGCCTACGCGGCGACCGCGATGCTCCCCAAGAAGTCGGTGAAGACCAGGCACCTCGCGCAGGGCATTGTGACGACGACGAAGATGCGCAACGGCGCGGTCACCGCCGCCAAGATCCGCAACGGCGCCGTGACCGCGAGCAAGATCGGCGCCGGCGCGGTCGGCTCGACGCAGCTCGCCGACGGCGGTGTCCGCTCGGCTGACCTCGGCGGCGGTGTGGTCACGACGGGCAAGCTGAAGGACGGCGGCGTGACGAGCGACAAGCTGGCCGCCAACGCCGTCACCAATCCGAAGCTGGCCGCCGACTCGGTGGCGACCGGAAAGCTTCAGGACGGAGCGGTGAATGCCGCCAAGCTCAATGCCGGACTGCTGGCGCAGCTGGTGAAGGACGTCAGCTACGTCACCGCGACCAGCCCGACCGACTCAGTCAGCCCGAAGTCGATCACGGCGAGCTGCCCGACCGGCAAGGTTGCGATCGGCGGCGGCTCGAAAGTCGTCTTCGACACGGCGATCGACGTCGCGGTGACCGGCTCGGAGCCGACCGCTGCGGACAGCGCCGGCAAACGGACCGGCTGGGTTGCCAGCGCCAAGGAGATAGACGGCGACGATTTGGGCAACTGGGCGGTCGAGGCCTACGCGGTGTGCGCCGCGCTGTAGAGCTTCCTCGCACGAAAGAAGCGCTCGAAGGGCCCGCTTCGGCGGGCCCTTCGCCGTCTCAGGGCGCGCCGTCTCGCCCCTAAATAGACTCCCGCGCCGCGATGCGAGAGCGCAACCCGGAAACCCACGACGAGAAGCTCGCCTACCTGCGCGAGCTGCGCGAGGCGGCGATCCACTCGGCCTCCGAGAAGGCGGTCGAGAAGCAGCACGCGAAGGGCAAGATGACTGCCCGCGAACGGGTCGAGAAGCTGCTCGACCCCGGCTCCTTCGAGGAGCTCGACACCTTCGTCCGGCATCGCACTTACGACTTCGAGATGCAGAAGAACCGGCCGTGGGGCGACGCGGTCGTCACCGGCCACGGCACGATCGACGGCCGCACCGTCTTCGTCTTCTCCCAGGACTTCACCGTCTTCGGCGGCAGCCTCGGCGAGGTGATGGCCGAGAAGATGTGCAAGGTGATGGATCTCGCCGCGCAGGTCGGGGCGCCCGTAATCGGCATCAACGACTCCGGCGGCGCCCGCATCCAGGAGGGCGTCGTCTCACTCGGCGCCTACGGTGACGTCTTCGTCCGCAACGTCAGATGCTCGGGCGTGATCCCACAGATCAGCCTGATCATGGGTCCCTGCGCGGGCGGCGCCGTCTACTCGCCGGCGATGACCGACTTCATCTTCATGGTCAAAGAGACCTCACACATGTTCATCACCG
>DATABM010000126.1:0-32441 GCA_036259555.1 Solirubrobacterales bacterium | reverse complement strand
ATCGCGGCCGAGCCGGCCAGCAGCCCGGCCGCCGTCGACCTCGGCCCGCCGAGTCGCCGCTCGATCTGCCGCTCGAACGCGTAGCCGACGACCGCGGCCGGCAAGAAGGAGAGGGCGAGCAGCAGCGCCCGGTGGCGGTCGAAAGAGCGCAGCTCGTCGACGATCTCGCGCCGCTGGCCGATCAGCAGAGCGGCGGCGGTGCCCGCGTGCAGGGCGACCTCGAAGCTCTTGCGCACCTCCGGGTCAAGCTCCTCCCAGCTCCAGCCGGCGAGCCAGGGAAGCAGCACGATGTGAGCCGAGCTCGAGACCGGCAGCAGCTCCGCGGGCCCCTGGACGACGCCGAGGGTCGCGGCCCGCCGGGTGGGGAGCGCGCCGTCGGCGGGGGCGCTCAAGCGTCGGCGGCCGAGGAGACCGGCTTGGCCGGGCGCTCGTCGCCCGCCGGCTGCGGCGCCGCCCCGGCCCCGCCGCCCCGCCGCCGCCGGATCAGCAGGTAGATCCCGCCGATCAGGACGGCTGCGACGACCGCGTAGTCGAGGTAGTGCAGATGATCGCGCCACTCTTCCCAGTTCTTGCCGACCGCCTCGCCGATCAGCCCCAGCATCAACACCCACGGAATGCAGCCGATCAGAGTCAGGACGGTGAAGCGCCAGAACGGCATCTTGGCGACGCCGGCGGGCAGCGAGATGAAGGTGCGGATGATCGGCAGCATGCGCGTGAAGAAGACGGTCGCGTCGCCGTAGCGCTCGAACCAGTCGTCCGCCCATTTCAGGTACTTCGGCGGCACGTGGATCAGCCGGTTCTTCTCCAGCAGGTCGAGGCGTGCGTAGTAGCCGACCGCGTAGGCGGCCCATGAGCCGACCAGGTTGCCGAGCACGCCCGCGGCGACGATCCCGAACATCGAGAGGTCGCCGGCGGCGACGCTTGCACCGGCGAAGAGCATGATCGCCTCGCTTGGGACCGGCAGGCAGGCCGACTCGAGCGCCATCAGGACGAACACCGCCGGCAGGCCGGTGCTGCTGATGAAGTCGGTCCCCGCGTTGACGATCGGGTCGAGGAAGAAGTCGGTGACGCTGGCGAGGGGGAGCATGGGCGAGCGGCGCATTGTAGGGATTGGCCCCGGCAGGAACTAGACTCGATGGGCCTCCATGCGTCGCTTGAACCATCCCGTCTACCGCAACCGGGTCCTGCAGGTGTTGGCCGACGCGGCGCTCGTCGCCCTCGCCTTCTACCTCGCCTTCCGTCTCCGCTTCCTCGATGCGGCGCGCGGCATGCCGCCCCGCTACGAGGAGATGTTCACGCAGGCCGTCGGCTTCGTCGCGGTCGGCAAGGTCGCGGTCTTCGCCGCCTTCGGCCTCTACCAGAAGTGGTGGCGCTACGTCAGCGGCCGCGACTTCCTGACGATCGTTCGCGCCGTCGCCGTCGCCAGCGCGCTGCTCGTCGTCCTCTTCACGGTGCTGCAGCCGTTCGGGCCCGACCTGCCGCGCTCGGTCGCGATCATGGACTTCGTCCTCACGGCGCTCCTGATCGCCGGCGCCCGCCTCGCGGTGCGGTTGATCGTCGAGCGCCCTGCCCACGGGCACCGGCTGCCGAAGCACGAGGTGCTGGTGGTCGGGGCCGGCTCGGGCGGCCAGATGGTCGTCCGCGAGCTGCAGCTCAACCCGAACCTGGGCGCCACCGCGATCGGCTTCGTCGACGACGACGCCCGCAAGCGCGGCATGCGGATGCTCGGCCTCAAGGTGCTCGGCAGCACCGACGAGATCGAGAAGATCCTCGACGAGACCGAGCCCGACGAGGTGGTCGTCGCGATCCCCTCGGCACCCGGGACGCTGCGCGGCAAGGTCGTCGCCGCCTGCCGCGATCGCCAGATCCGCGTCCGCACCCTGCCCACGGTCTTCGAGCTTCTGCGCGGCGGCGTCCAGCTCAACAAGCAACTGCGCGAGGTCCAGGTCGAGGACGTCCTGGGCCGCGACCCGATCGTCGTCGAGCTCGACCGGGTCGGCGCCTACCTGCGCGACCGCATCGTGCTGGTCACCGGGGCCGGCGGCTCGATCGGCTCCGAGCTCTGCCGCCAAATCGCCCGCGTCGGCCCGCGCCTGCTGGTGATGCTCGACCACGCCGAGGACAACCTCTTCGAGATCGAGCGCGAGATGGTCGAGGAGCGCCATTTCTCGAGCGTCGAGGCGGTGCTGGCCGATTGCAAGGAGCCACACCGGATGCTGGAGACGATGCAGCGCTTCAAGCCGAGCGTCGTCTTCCACGCGGCCGCCTACAAGCACGTGCCCCTGATGGAGGCCAACCCGCTCGAGGCCGTGCGCAACAACGCGATCGCGACGCGGGTCACGACCGACACGGCGGCAGCCTCGGGGGTCGAGCGGTTCGTCCTCGTCTCGACCGACAAGGCGGTCAACCCGAAGACGGTGATGGGCGCCTCGAAGGCGATGGCCGAGTGGATCGTCGAGGCGGCCGCCCACAAGCACCCGGGGACCCGCTTCGCCAGCGTGCGCTTCGGCAACGTGCTCGCTTCCTCCGGCAGCGTCGTGCCGATCTTCCGCAACCAGATCGAGCGCGGCGGCCCGGTAACCGTCACCCACCCCGAGATGAGCCGCTACTTCATGACGATCCCCGAGGCGGTGCAGCTCGTGATCCGCGCCGGCGACATCGGCGCCGGCAAGGGCGAAGTCTTCGTCCTGGACATGGGAGAGCCGGTGAAGATCGTCGACCTGGCGACGAACATGATCCGCCTTGCCGGCTACGAGCCGGGGGCTGAGATCGCGATCGAGTTCACGCAGCCGCGGCCGGGCGAGAAGCTCCACGAGGAGCTGGTCGGCAGCGCCGAGAACCTGCAGCCCACGGCGGCGAAACGGATCCATCGCGCCGTGCGCGAGACGCCGATCGACCCCGATTGGGTCGAGTCGACGCTCAACTCGCTCGAGCACCTGGTCCTGGCTGGAGACGAGGCGGACCTCGCCCAGAAGGTGGTTGCGATGATCTCCGCCCCGGGCGGCGACGCCGCAGCGGTCGGCTAGCGGCTTTCGGGGGCTCCCGCCGCCGCCGCCAACGGATAGCCTCTCGCAGCCGTCTTTTGGAGCTGATCAAGGAAATCGGGGCCTTCGCGGGCTTGGTCGCGTTCCTGGGCCTGGCCCTCCTCGCCCTGCTCTCCTTCTCTCAGGGGCGCGACATCAGGCGGCTGCGCGAGTGGGCCGGCTCGGCCCCCGAGCGGGACGCCGAGCGCAAGGAGACGACGTCGGAGGCCGCCGCCGAGCGGGCTGAGGAGATGCGGCGCGCCGAGGAGGCCCGCGAGGCGGAGCGGCGGGCCGAGGAGCTGCGCGAGGAGCGGCGCCGTCGACGCGAGGCCGGCCTGCCCGAACTGAGCCGCGGCGAACGGCTGCGCGAGCGCCTCGACGGCATTGGCTTCGACCGGCGCCGGCTCGGGGAACCTCGCTACCTGGTGGCGATCTTCGCGGCCTTCGTTCTGCTCGCGGCCGGCGGCGCCTACGCCGCAATGGAGGGCTTCGGGGGCGACGACGGCGGCAAGGGCGGAAAGGCGCGCAAAGCGGCCGCGCCGAAGCCGGGCGACGTCGAAGTCACGGTGCTCAACGGGACCGCGGTGCCCGGCCTCGCCGCTACCTACGGCGACATGCTCGAGCGGAAGGGCTTCCAGCTCGGTGACGTCACCAACAGCGAATCGAGCTTTGCCGACAGCGTCGTCATGTTCGAGCCAAACAGCGGCCGCGAGGCGCACCTGGTGGCAAAAGCGCTTCAGATCGACCGGGTCCGCGCGATGACCTCGGACATCGTCGCGGTCTCGGGCGGCGCGCCGGTCTCCGTCGTCGTCGGCGAGGACAACGCGTCCACGGCGGGCTGAGTCGAGCGATGAGGCGCGCCCCCAGCGCCGGCGCAGTCGTCTTCGCCCTGCTGGTCATCGCCACGCTCGCCGCCTTCGCCTGGTCGCAGCGACTGAAGCGCGACCCCCTCGTTCTCGACCGGGTCAGCTTCCTCGCCGTCCCGCAGGACAAGGAGCAGCGGCCTCGGGTGCGCGCCTTCACCCCGAACGGCGACTGTCGGTTCGACCGGATGAGGATCCGCTTCCGGGTCACCCAGTCCGACCGGGCTCATGTCCAGGTGGTGAAGCCGGGCGGGAAGCTCGTCGTCACCCTCGCCCGCGACCGCTACCTGAAGCGCTACCGCTTCTTCACCTTCTACTGGGACGGCCGCTCGCGCGAGGAAGGAAGGGCCCGCCCGGGGCGCTACAAGCTGCGGGTCAAGATGCTCGGCGAGGACCGCGTCCTCGTGCCGGGTGGCGCGATGCGCCTGCACGAGGCGAGGCGGCGGCCGACCGCGGGGTGCGGGCGATGAGCCGTGGGGGGCGGGAAGGAAGCGCGCGTGGCGAATTATGCGCCGTATGGGCGCATAACTCGCCAGCTGGGGGCGAGTCGTGAGCGAGCTGCTCGCCGGGGCGGGCGTCGTCGGAGCCGCGGGCTTCGCCGCCGCCGCGATCCTGCTGCCACGGGGCCGCACCCGGGCCGCCGCGATGCTGGGGGCGCTCGTCCTCTTCCCGCTGCTGATCGCCGGCGACCAGTGGCACTCGGCTCAGGTCGTCGACCTGCGCGAGGAGCCGCTCGGCTTCGCGGCTCTGATCGCGGCGGCTTCGCTCGGCGCCGGCACCCTCGCCGCGGTCTTCCGCCGCTGGCACCTCGCCCTCCCACTCGCCATCGTCTTCGCGCTTCCGTTCCGCGTCCCCCTGGAGGCGGGCGGCGACACCGCAAACCTTCTGGTCCCGCTTTACCTGGTGATCGCGGGAGGTGTCCTGTCAACCGCGCTCCGTGATTGGACCGGGAGCCGAGCCGCTTCTCCGGCGGGTGGCGTCGCAGGGGGGACCACCCCTGAGGAAGCTTCAGCTACCGCAGGGGGTGGTGGGTCCCCCGCGGCGACAGGACCCGCCGGCCCCGCGCTCTGGCTGCCGCGAATCCTCGCCGCCGTTGTCGTCCTCTACGCCCTGCAGACGCTGTACTCGCCGGACTTCTCGAAGAGCCTGCAGAACGTGTGCTTCTTCTTCGTGCCGTTCACGCTCGTGTATGCGCTCTTGCGGGACGTGGACTGGACTCAGAGACTTCTCGCCCTTGTATTGGGGGTGGTGGCACTGGAGGCGGTCGCATTCGTCGCGGTCGGTTCGATCGAGTACGTGACGCGCGAGCTCTTTTGGAACGACCAGGTCATCAGGTCGAACGAGTTCCACACCTACTTCCGGGTCAACTCGATCTTCTGGGACCCCAACATCTACGGGCGCTACCTGGCGCTGGCGGCAACCATTGCCATGGCGGTGCTCCTCTGGGTCAGGGAGCAAAGGACCTTCGCGGCGCTCACCGCGCTGATCGCGGTCCTGTGGATCGGTCTCGTCCCGACCTTCTCCCAGTCCAGCTTTGCCGCCCTGCTGGGAGGGCTCGCGTTGCTCGCCGCGATTCGCTGGAGCGTCAAGTGGACGCTGGCGGCCGTCGGCGCCGGTGCCGTCCTCGCGGTGGTCGTCGTGATCTTCGCCGGTGGCGTCTCGAAGCTGAATCCGAGCCGCATCAACGTCGACACCGGCGGCCGCGCCAACCTCGTCTCCGGCGGCGCCGAGCTCTTCGCTCACCGCCCCCTGTGGGGCTACGGCGCCGGCTCCTTCCCCCGCGCCTACCGCGAACACATCGCCACCAAAAAGGCCCCGGTCTCCGTCTCCCACACGCAGCCAGTCACCGTCGCCGCCGAGCAGGGCTTGGTCGGCCTCGCCGCTTACGCCGCGCTGATCGGTGTGGCGTTGTGGGCGATGGCGTCTGGCCTATTCGCCTCTCGCGCGGGTGGCACCGTAGGGGGGACCATCCCCGAGGAAGCTTCAGCTACCGCAGGGGATGGTGGGTCCCCTCCGGTGACAGGACCCGCGCGCGCCGCGCTGTTAGCCGCCTTCATCGCCCTGCTCGTCCACACCATGGCCTACGCCGGCTTCTTCGAGGACCCGATCGCCTGGGTCCTGCTCGCGATCGGCGCCTCGCTTGCCAGTGCCTCGACCGGCTCAACCGCCCAAGTCCGCGCCTCTACGTAGGCTCGCCCCATGTCGGGCTACCTCCGCCGCCTCGCGACGACCGGCGCCGCCTACACGGCCGCAAACATCCTCTCGAAGCTGATCGCGGTCGCCCTGCTGCCGCTCTACACGCGCCACCTGGCGCCCGCCGACTACGGCGTCGCCGAGGTGCTCTTCGCTGCGGTCGTAACCGCGAGCATCGTGATCCGCTTCGGCGTGATCGAGGCGGTACTGCGCTTCTACTACAAGGCAGGCGAGGATCCGGACCGGGTGGTCCGGGCTTCCTTCGCGGCGCTCTTCTGGTCCGCGACGGCGGCGGCGCTCCTCGCCCTTCCGCTTGCCGCGCCGCTCTCCGAGGCCCTCCTCGCCGAGCGGGCGCCCGGCCTGATGCGGATCGCGATCGGCGGGCTCTGGGTGTTGACCCTGCACGAGTACCTGCTGACCCTGTTCCGGCTCGAGGAGCGCGCTCGTGCGTTCTTCGCGGTGACGATCGCCAACGTCCTGGCGGCGATCGCGATCACCGTCGCGCTGGTCGTCGGCGCTGACGAGGGCGCCCGCGGCCTGCTGCTGGGCAGCTACGTCAGCGGCGCCCTCTTCGTCCTCGGCCTGCTCGTCGTCCACCGGCGGCGTCTCTCGCTGTGGCCCGATCCCCCCCTGCTGCGGCGGATGCTGCGCTTCGGCCTGCCCACCATGCCGGCGGAGCTCTCGCTGTATGCGCTCAACTTCGTCGACCGGATCATCATCGTGCGGACCCTCGGCCTCGCCGAGGCCGGCCTCTACGCGCTCGCGATCAAGTTCGCGCAGGGGGTCAACATCCTGGCGCGGGGCTTTCAGCTCGCCTGGCCACCGCTCGCCTACTCGATCCGCGACGACGACGAGGCGCGTCGCTTCTACGCCACGGTCATCAGCCTCTTCCTCGCCGGCAGCGCCTTCGTGGTCGTCGCCCTCTGGCTGTTCGCCCGCTGGATAGCCCGGGCCCTCGCCGCCCCCGAGTACTTCGACTCCTACGAAGCCGTCGGCCTGGTCTCCGCGGCGATCGCCCTCTACGCCCTCTACATGGTGCAGCTGGTCATCCTCGGCCGCACCGGTCGCACCGAGTTCAACTTCCCTGCCACCCTGGCGGCGCTGGTCGCGAACGTCGTCCTCAATCTCGTGCTCGTGCCGCCGCTGGGCATCGTCGGTGCCGGCATCGCCCTGCTCGCCTCATATCTCGTCGTGGTGGCGCTGATGTACAGGTTCACGCAGCGGCTCTTTCCGGTGCCGTACGAGTGGGGGCGACTGATCCGCGTGCTCGCCGTCGCCGCCGGCGTCGTGGCCCTCGGCGAGCTGCTGCTGCCGCCCGACGGCCTCGACGGCTTCCTCTTCCGCGCCGCCCTGCTGGCCGCCTACCCGGTTGCGCTCTTCGCCAGTGGCTTCTTCAACGTCGAAGAGCGCGAGTGGCTCTCCCGGCTGCGCCATCCGGGCGAGCTGGCGGCCAGGTTCCGCGCCGCCCGCGAGAGGCCGGCCGCAGTCGACGGAGCCATTCCCGAGGTGGCCGAGACGGAGCAGATGAACGAGGACGCCCGTTCGTAGGCGCGGCGTGGTCGAGCCCGCGATGGGTGGCTAACCCACCGCCCGGTCGCGGATGCTCTCGCCTCGGTGCGGTACCAGCGCCTGGCGCGCATGCGCCCGGTAGACGCGCGCGGGCTGGCTCGGCAGGAACGTGGCGGCGAGCGCCCGCACGGCGTAGGCCCACGCGGTGAGGGCGCGCACGGCAAGCGCAGCCGCGGCCGAGTGGTGCTTGCGCATGTAGAGGTCGCGGTTGCGGTGGAATTCGACGATCCGCGGTAGGCCGGCCGCGAGGTCGGTCGAGAGCTGGTCGTGATGGACCGCCTCCGCTGCCGGAACGAAGAGGGTCCGCCAGCCGGCTTCGGCGAGACGCCTGCAGAAGTCGCACTCGTCGTAGTAGACGAAGAAGTCCGGGTCGAGATAGCCGATCTCCTCGGCCGCACGCCGCCGCACCATGAGGGCGCTCGATTGCGCCCAGTCGACGCGGCGAGTCGCGTCGCCCCCGCTCTGCACGGTGAAACGGCGGTGCAGGAAGACGGCCCCTGCGAGAGCCGTCCCCAGGCCTGGGAAGCGCCACGCGCAGGGCACGGCGTGCCCGGCCGAGTCGAGGAGGCGGGCACCGGCGGCGCCGGCGCCAGGGTCGGCCTCGAGCGCTTCGAGCAGCGCCCGCGTCGCACCTGGTCGCAGCTCGGAATCCTCGTTGAGCAGCAGGCAGTGTTCGCCCTGCGCCTCGCGCAGCAGGGTCGAGTCGTTCTCCGCCTTGCCCGTGCGGCTGTCGAGCGCGATCAGGCGGAAGTCGCTCGTCGCTCGCCCGGAGCGTCGTTGGCTCCACTCACGCGCCGCCTCGGCGGAGCCGTCGCCGGAGGCGTTGTCGAGTACGAGGATCTCGCCCTCGACACCGTCCGGATGGGTTCGCTCGATCGCCTCGAGGCAGCGCATCAGGTGATCGCGCCCGTTCGTGTTCACGACGCAGTAGGAGAGCGTGGCCGGCACCGCCGTCACCATAATCGCCCGCTATGCGAGTCCAGATGGTCGACCCCTCGGCCTTCACGCCGCCATACGACCGCGCGCTGGCGGCAGCGCTGGCGCGCGCCGGGGTGGAGGTCGAGCTGCTCACGAGCCGCTTCCTCTACGGCTCGGTCCCCGAGCCCGACGGCTTCCGCGTCGAGGAGCGCTTCTACCGCCGCAGCGCCGCGCGCGGGCTGAAGGCGCCCGCTCGCCGCCTCTTCAAGCTGGTCGAGCACGTCCCCGACATGCTGAGCCTGAGGAGGGCGATCGACGCCGACGTCGTCCACTACCAGTGGCTGACCGTGCCGGCGCTCGACGCGCTGCTGCTCCCGTCCCGGCGCCCCCGGGTGACCACCGCTCATTACATCCTTCCTCCCCGTCCCAGCCGGCGGCAGGTCTCCGTCGCCCGCCGCGTCTTCGATCGAATGGACGCGGTGATCGCCCATTCCGAGCACGGCGCAGCGCGGCTGCGGGAGGAGGTCGGGCTCGACGCTCGCAAGGTCAGGGTGGTCCATCACGGCGCCTTCGATTACCTGACTCGACTTCGCGACGAGAAGCCGCTGCCCGCGGAGCTCGAGGGCGCGGATAGCCCCGTCGTCCTCTTCTTCGGCCTCCTGCGCCCCTACAAGGGGCTCGACACGCTGGTCGACGCCTTCCGCGAGGTCGAGGGCGCCGAGCTGTGGATCGTCGGCAACCCGCGCATGGACGTGGAGCCGCTGCGCCGCCTCGCCGACGGGGCCGGCGGCCGGGTCCGCTTCGTCACCCGCTTCGTCGAGGACGCCGAGATCCCGGCGATCTTCCGGCGGGCCGACCTCGTCGTCCTTCCGTACCGCGACGCGGAGCACTCCGGGGTCCTCTACACCGGCCTCGCCTTCGGCAAGCCGCTCGTCCTCAGCGCGGTCGGCGGCTTTCCGGAGGTTGCCGCCCGCGGCGCTGCACGGCTCGTCTCTCCCGGGGATCGCGACGGCTTGGCCGTGGCGCTCGCGGAGCTGGTCGGCGACGCGGCGGCGCGGGAGCGGCTCGCGATCGCCTCGCGGGAGCTGGCCGCCGGCGCCTATTCGTGGGACAGCGCCGCGGCCAAGACGCTGACTCTCTATCGCGAGCTGCTGGAGGGGCGCCGATGACGGTGGTCGAGGTCGTCTTCTGGCTGGCCCTCGGCCTGCTCGCCTACACGCACCTGGGCTACCCGCTGCTGCTGCGCGTGCTGGTCGCGCTTCGGCGTCCCGCCGGCATCGCTGGTGCCGGGGCGGAGCACCTGCCCGCCGTCTCCTTGGTCGTCGCCGCTTACGACGAGGAGGGCTCGATCGAGGCGAAGGTGCGCAACGCCCTGGCGCTGGACTATCCGCGTGACCGGCTCGAGGTGATCGTCGCCTCCGACGGCTCGACCGACGGGACGGCCGAGCGGGCCCGCGCGGCCGGCGCCGACCTCGTCCTCGAGCTGCCGCGCGGCGGCAAGGTCGCGGCCCAGAACGCGGCGGCCGAGCGCTCCAGCGCCGAGGTCATCGCTTTCTCCGATGCCAACAGCCTCTGGGCCCCGGACGCGCTGCGCCGCCTCGTCGAGCCGCTCGCCGATCCCTCGGTGGGCTACGTCTGTGGCCGGGTCCGCTTCGTCGACGGCGGCGGCGACAACCTGGAGGGGGTCTACTGGCGATACGAGATGGCGGTGCGCGAGATGGAGTCGCGACTTGCCGGTGTCACCGCCGGCAACGGGGCGATCTACGCGGTCCGCCGCGAGGCCTATGTGGCGCTCCCCCCCGCCGGCAGCCACGACCTCTCCTTCCCGTTCCTCCTCGCAAAGCGCGGCCTGCGCTCGCTCTATGAGCCGGCCGCACGGGCAGAGGAGAAGATGGTGCCGACGCTGGAGGGGGAGCTGGCCCGCAAGCGCCGGATGATGGTCGGGCTCTGGGACATCGTCGTCGGGGAAGGGATGCTGAGTCCGCGCGGATACCCGCCGCTCTACGCCCTGGAGGTCTTCTCGCACCGGGTGGTGCGCTACGCCTCACCCTTCCTGCACCTGATCGTCCTGGCGGCCAACGTCGCCCTGCTCGGGGAGGGTTGGGTCTACACCGCGACGCTCGCGGCGCAGCTGGCGGTCGCCGCCGCGGCGCTTCTCGGCCGCTGGCTCGGCGCCGCTCCCTTCCGCGTCGCGCGCTACTACGCGATGACCACGGCCTCGATAGCGCTCGGCCTGTGGGACCGACTTCGCGGCGGCGCCCCGGGCGCCTGGGAGAAGGCGGCAGGCACCAGGTGACGGATGCGACCAGCGCATCTCGGCGTCCTCGGTCGCTCGCGTGCGGAGCACGCCACGCGACCCCCGCCGAAGGGGGGGTGCGAGCGCGTCAGCGCGAGTTCCTTGATCTGCTTGGTCACATCCGCCCCTGGTAACGCCTTGCCAAGAATCGTCGACATCCTCATCGCGGCCCTCGCCCTGACGATCCTCTCGCCAGTCCTCCTCGTCGCCGCGATCGCGATCAAGCTGGGTAGCGCCGGTCCGGTTCTCTACCGGCAGCGCCGGGTTGGCAAGGGCGGAGAGGAGTTCGAGCTGCTCAAGCTCCGCACGATGGTCCAGGGCTCCGACCCGGTGGGCGTCGGCGTCGCGATAGCCCGCGACGACCCGCGCGTCACCGCCGCCGGACGCGTGCTGCGCCGCACCTCGCTCGACGAGATCCCCAACCTCGTCAACGTGCTGCGTGGCGAGATGGCGATCGTCGGCCCGCGGCCGACGATCCCGGCGCAGGTCATCGCCTACACGGCTCACCAGAAACGGCGCCACGAGGTGAAGCCCGGCCTGACCGGCTGGGCGCAGGTCCAGGGACGCGCCGGCATCCCCTGGGAGGAGCGAATCGAGCTCGACGTCGAGTACGTCGAACGCCGCAGCGCCTGGCTCGACCTGCGCATCCTCGTCAAGACGGCCTGGCTGCTCGTCACCGGCCACGGTCTCGCACCCGACTGAGGCGGTGACTGTGGAGTTGACCACACTGGGGCGGGGTCAAGTCCACAGTCGGCGAGACGAATAGTGTCTTAACTGTGTCGGAGCAGGCAAAAGTCAGCCTTCGCCCGTTTCAGTCCGGCGACGTCGCCGCCGTTCACCGGTGGTTCAACAACCGCGACGCGACGCGGACGCTGATGGAGTGGCGGGACGGCTTCTCGCTCGAGGAGGCCGAAGGCTGGGTCGTCCGCGCGATGGACGACTCCGGTGAGGACCGCAAGTACGCGATCCTCGTCGAGGGACACGACGAACCGGTCGGCTTCACGGCGCTCTACGGTCTCTTCCGGCAGACGGCCCCCGAGCTCGGCGCCCTGATCGGCGACGAGGTGCGCGGCAAGGGAGTCGGCCGTCGCGCCGAGGCGCTGACGATCGCCAAGGCGTTCGACGAGTTCGGCGCCCACCGGGTGTACGGGCGGATCCCGGCCGAGAACGAGGCGGCGAAGCGAGTGGTGACGAGCCTCGGCTGGCGGCACGAGGGGACGATGCGGAGTCATCTGCACCGCGGCGGCGAGCTCGGCGACTGTGAGGTCTGGGGCGTGCTGCCCGACGAGTTCCGCGCCGCCGCAGCGGATCTGCTGCGGTGACTGCCGCCGGGTCGGTCGCGAAGGCGGAGCTGATCGCCGACGGCGGCGAGGCGGCCAGCGGCGACGAGTTCTTCCGTTCGCGCCCCTTCCTCGAGGCTGAGGGCGCCACGCACTCGCTGCGCATCGAGGCCCCCCAGGCGGCGCTGCTGGCGCCGCTGATCGTCCGCGAGATACCCGGAACCGAGGAGCGCGATGCGGTTTCGCCCTACGGCTTCCCGGGCCTTTCGGTCACTGACTGTGGAGTTGACCACACTGGAACGGGGTCAATCCCACAGTCGCCGCTCGAGCCGGGCGCGGTCGACTGGTCGGCCACGGGCCTCGTCTCGCTCTTCGTCCGCCACACGCTCGGCCTGCCGCCGCTCGCCGGCGCCACGGAGCGCAACGTGGTGCAGATCGCCGACCCGGAGCTGCCGCGCAAGAGCCGCGGCAGCGACCGCAACCAGGTGAACAGGAATCGGCGAGCCGGCTACGAGGTGAGTCTCGTACCCGGCCCCCAGACGACGGCTGAGCAGCGAGCCGGCTTCCACGCCGTCTACGAGCAGACGATGCGACGCACGGACGCCGGCGAGCGCTACTTCTTCGCGCCTGCGTACTTCGACCGGCTGCTCGAGTCGCCACGCAGCTGGCTGGCGCTTGCTCACGCCCCTGGCGGCGAGGTCGCCGCCGCTTCGCTCCTCGTTCGCAGCGACGGCTTCCTCCACTACTACCTCAGCGGCAGCGCCGACCCCTGGCTGCGCGACTCGCCGATGAAGAACGTCATCTCGGCGCTTGTCGACTTCTCAGAGGAAGAGAACCTGCCGCTCAACCTCGGCGGCGGCATCGTCCGTGGCGACCGGCTCGAGGAGTTCAAGCGCGGCTTCGCCAACCGCGAGCAGGTCTGGCGCACCTCGGAGATCGTCTGCGACCCGGGCGCATACGCGCGCCTCTCCGCGGGACGGAGCGAGACGGGGTTCTTTCCTCTGTACCGCTCCAGTAGTGCCTAGTCGAGCAGATCAAGGACGCAGGGAGCGTGGCGTGCTTCAGCACGCGAGCGACCGAGGACGTAGATACGCGAAGTGCTAGGCGCTACTGGGGTTCGACGGGGGTGGGGCCTTTGACCGCACCCGTTCCCTCGCCGCCGTACCGGCCCCAGGTCTTGCGGCCGAAGGCGCGGATCGCGTCGAGCGTCGCTTGCCCTTTGTACTGGGGGCAGCCGATCAGGTTGGTCCAGGTGGTTGCCGCGACGTCGTAGGTCATCTCGTCGTTGGGGAAGAGCAGGGTCCCGCCGTACATCGTTTCGTAGAGGCCCTTCAGTTCGAGCTGCGCGTCCTCGGGCAGGTCGGGGCTGTACTGGATCTCCATGCGGCCGTGCTCGAGCGAGTGCACGATGAAGATCTCGTCGGGCATCTCGCTGTAGGCGCCGTCGGCCTGTTGGTAAGGCGATTCGGCGTGGTTTCCCGAAGTCGGCGGGTTCGTGCCGTACGGCGGCGCCGTGGCGGTTGGCGGCAGATGGTTTTTGCCCTCGTCGGGCAGCTCGAGTTTGACCACGCACCCCGCTTTCTGAGCCGCTTTGGTCAGATCCGTCTCTTTTGCCGCCGGCACGTCGGAGCCGTCGCGTTCGTCGGGCTCGAAGCCGTTGACCGAGCCGCTCGCCGGGTTCAGGTGGGCCGAGCCGTCGCCGCCGCCCGAGGAGGCAATCGCCGTGACG
The DNA here is from genome assembly GCA_036259555.1 of Solirubrobacterales bacterium. GTDB lineage: Bacteria > Actinomycetota > Thermoleophilia > Solirubrobacterales > 70-9 > VRUE01. The sequence continues at coordinate 18,570 of DATABM010000126.1, read as the reverse complement.
ATCCCCACGACCACGGCCAAGCCGATCAGGCCGGCGATGCCGTAGGCGACGAAGAGGCGGCGTCGCTCGGACGTGCTCTGGCTCGACTCGCGTTCTTCGCGCGCCTGCCGAAGCCGCTCCCTCTCTTCCTCCCTGCGGTTGGCCACGTTCGGTCGGGAACTTACCAGCTAATTAGCCAGGCTCGGAGACCGAGCCTGCGACCGCCACGCCGTCCCCGCGCGTCCGCTCCCATGGCCGCGACGCCTTGAGGGCGCTCAGCACCGCACGCGTCGCCGGCGCTCGGTTGAGCGCGTAGAAGTGAATGCCGGGGGCGCCGCCGATCAACAGCTCGGCGCACTGCTGCGCCGCGAAAGCGATCCCCAGCTCGAACTCGGCCCGCTCGTCTCCTTCCGCCGCCACGAACGCGGCTTCGAGCGCCGCCGGGATCGAGGCGTCGCAGAGGTCGCAGATCCGCTTCGTCTGGGCGAAGGTCGCGACGGGAATCACTCCCGCGAGGATCGGCACGTCGATTCCCTTCCGGCGGGCAGCCGCGACGAAGTCGAAGTAGACCTGGTTGTCGAAGAAGAGCTGGGTGATAAGGAACGACGCGCCGGCGTCGACCTTGGAGCGGAGATAGGTGAGGTCGGTGTCCAGGTCGGGCGCCTCCGGGTGCACCTCCGGGAAGCAGGCGCCCCCGATCGTGAAGCCCCAGCGCGACGAGATGAACGCCGCCAGCTCCGCCGCGTTGCCGAGCCCGCCCTCCGGCTGCACGAAGCTCGCCTCGCCGCGGGGCGGGTCGCCGCGGAGCGCGAAGACGTTCTCGATTCCGGCCGCCTCGATTCGGTCGAGCGTCGCGCTCAGCCCCTCGGTCGTCTCGCCGACGCAGCTGAGATGCGCCATGGTCTCGAACCCGAGGTCGTCGCGCAGGGCGCGGGTGATCTCCACCGTTCCGTCGCGGGTCGAGCCGCCGGCGCCGTAGGTGACCGAGACGAAGTCGGGCTCGAGCTCGCGCAGCGAGCGTGCGGTCGCGAACAGCTGCTCCTTCGCCTCCTCGCTCTTGGGAGGGAAGAACTCGACCGAGAAAACCGGCCGTTTGGAGGCGAGGATCTCATCGATGCGCATCCGGGGGAGGGTAACCGTCCGGCCGCCAAACGCCCCTGTGCGAGGATTCCCCCGCCCATGAGCGACGAGCTTCGCTACGAGTGTGTCGGGGCGGCGGCGGTCGTCACGATCGATCGCCCGCGCCGCCGCAACGCCGTCGACGGAGCGACCGCCGAGGCGTTCCGGGCGGGCCTGCGGGAGTTCGAGGCCGACGAGGCGGCTCGCGTCCTGGTGCTCACCGGCGCCGGCGGCGAGGCGTTCTGCGCCGGCGCCGACCTGAAAGCGCTCGACCTCGACGTCGACCACCCGGAGGGGCCGATGGGTCCGACTCGCCTCACGCCGGCGAAGCCGGCGATAGCGGCGATCGACGGTTGGTGCCTGGCTGGTGGGCTCGAGCTGGCGCTCTGGTGCGATCTGCGCCTTGCGACGCCGGGATCGACCTTCGGTCTCTTCGAGCGGCGGTGGGGCGTTCCGCTCGTCGACGGCGGCACCCAGCGCCTGCCGCGGGTCGTCGGCATGGGGCGCGCCCTGGAGCTGATCCTCACCGGCCGCGCGGTGGCCGCCGAGGAGGCGCTGGCGATCGGCCTCGTCAACGAGGTCGTCGCGCCCGGCGCGCACCTGGACCGCGCCCTGGAGCTGGCCGAGCGGATCGCCTCGTTCCCGCAAAAGACGATGCTCGCTGACCGCCGCGCGGCGGTCGAGGGGTTTGGGCTGCCGCTCTCCCAGGGGCTCGAGCTGGAGCATCGCCTCGGTCGCGAGGTGCTCGACGTGGCCGCCCGCGGCGCCGCCCGCTTCGCCTCCGGCGAGGGTCGTCACGGCGAGGGTGCCTGACCGCGGTCGGCCAGCCAGTCTTCCGCCTCGCGCTTCGCCAGCCAGCGCCAGGTCGCCACGGCCGGTCGCTGCGTCTCCCGCTCGATCAGGTCCATCTTCACCGCCTGGCCGGGCGCGTGCTCGGCGATACGCTCACGGAGATCGTCCGCCTCGCTCACCGAGCGGACGAGGCCGACGATCAAAAGCTCCCGGTCCCCCTTCGTCTCGATCGCTTGACGAACGCCGGGGAGACCGGCGACTGCCTTGTAGAGCTCCGGACGCGGCATACCGTCGTTGGGCAGGCGGTAGAGGACCGGCAGAAGCTCGAGCTCCTGTTCGTCCACCAGCAGCCAATCGATCACGGCGTCCTTGCGCGCTTCCCGCTTCGGCTTCGATTTGGTCGCGGGGCGCCCTCGGCGGGAACGAGGCCGCAGCGCCTTGATGTGGTCGCGTGCCTCGTCGATCCTCGCCTCGATTCCTATCTCCTCCCTGCACCAGCCTTCGAAGCTCGCATCCGTCTTGCCGTTGAGCTTCGAGGCGACCCAGAGGAGACGGGCGAGGGTCGCCGGTATCGCTCGCTTTGAGTCAGCGCTGGCCATCCCGGTAAATATTTACTCACCTGCGGCCACTGCGCTTTCGAAACGCACGGAGTTTTTCCGTCGCTTCGCTCTGAAAAGCTCTGAACAGAGCAAAGAAAATATTTTCGGTAAGCGGCGTACAGATGCCTCGGCGGACAGCCACGCGGGCATCCCCTTGCAGCTAACCTGAGGAGGAGCCATGGCCGTTGCAGACGATCGCGCTGATGATTACGAGAACTACGCGTTCTTTGCGAATCTGGCCCTGCGAGTATTGACCTGGCTCGAAACCGAGCGGATCGCAAAAGGGCGCGAAACGGACGACGGGGCGAGTCTTCCGATGCTTGCGAAGATCCTCGAAGGCTCCAGCAACGGGGCCAGCAGGGTCTCCGAACTCGATGCCGACCTCGGGGTGGAACGTTCTCCCCAGGAGGACATGGACGACTATCGCCTCGTCAGGGAGCTGATCCCGACCAAGTCGGCGCAGGAGCTGCGCCAGTGGACCCGGCAGGCGAGCAAGATGCTGAACGAGGCGCACGACCGCCAATGGCAACGCATCGCTCTTGAAGACAGGCACTGGATAAATCGAGACCTGAAGCCGTTTCTCCAGAAACTCACGGGGCTGCAGTCCTCCGATGCTGAAGGCGAGATAGACGAAGCCGAACGGGAAGCTGTCGAGATCTAGACCCGGCAGCCACCGCCGTGACGCCGTCCCCGACGAGTCTCGTCTTCGACCGGTGCCTAGCCCGCCTCTTCGCCTTGGAACAGCGGGTCCGGCGTTACCGGGAGCATTACGAGGACCGTGACGACCTGACGGGCGTGCAGCTGCTGCTGGAGGCCCTCGCGACGGCGATCAAGGAGGCTCAGGTGCGGGTCGTCGACGAGCTCCGCAAGGTGGGGGAGCAGGGCTATGAGCCGGCGCAGACGACCTCGATCGTGCAGTCGATGACGAGGGCGATCGAGCGGTCGGTAGGGACCGGTCTCGAAGCGATCTCGCGCGAGCCCGGCCGTGACTTCGAGCAGCTGATCGGTCCGATCGTCGGCCTGGTGCGAGAGATGGAACCCGAGATCGAGATCATCTTCCGGCCCTCCGGTCAGGTCCGCTATTCGCTCGGCAAGTCGATTCTCCAGCGGCTGATCAACAACCTGGAAGGGCGTCGCAATCCACTCGCCAAGCGCCTATCGGCCTTCCCGACTCTGGTCGAACTCCGCTATCCGATGGCCGAGGAGGGCAATGTCCTTCAGCACCTCGTGCTCATGCACGAGCTTGCGCATCTGCGACTGCGCCGCAGCGACGGCGAGGGACCCTCGCTGGCCGAGGAACATCACGAAAAGGCGTTCGAACAATGGCGTCGCGCGAAGCTGAAGTCGGTCAACGCCACGGCGGGCGGCGACGAGACGAGCCCGGACCCGCAAGTCGTGGACGAGGTGGCGGAGGAAGTGGCCGACGCGCACCTGCTGACCAGCAACTGGTTCACCGAGCTTGCCTGCGATTTGCTTGCCTTGCGGCTCGCCGGTCCAGCCTACTTCCTGGCCCTGCGCGAGCACGCTGCCCTCCGACCCTGGTTCTACGCCGAGGGCAGCGCGCCGCAGCGAACGCATCCGCACCTTGCCTGGCGCCTCAGTCTCGTCAGCGAAGAGGTTGGACGCCTGCTGCCGGTGCGGGACGGGAGCGATCGCCGTAACGAGATGTGGGAAGTCCTGGAGGACTTTCGCGCCGGCGTCCCCGATTGGCGCCCCCGCGTCCCCGTCCACCACGTCCGCATCGTCACACGGGCGCTGGGGACGCTCGCGAAAAAGATCGACGCGGTGCTCGGTGACAGCGCCTTCAGGGTCGAGAAGCTCGACAAGGATCTGGACGTGGTGTGGGGGAAGCTCGACACGGGGATCCCCCCCGCCGAGGCGATCGGGGGCCGGACCGGGGCCGAGCGCGGCGACGGCACCTGGGTGAGGGGACGGGATTGGTCCAGTCCGATCGACTGGCGGTCGATCATCAACGTCGCCTATTTCAAGTGGCACGCCGACCTACGCAAGCGCGAATCCCCGCCGAAGCTGCTCGCCGGTTGGAGCGCTCGGTCGCGCGAGCGGAACGCGCTTTGCGCCCAGCTCCGCGGCAGCCTCGAGTTGGCGGATCTCCTAGTGCGAGCTCAGGCGCTCAGGGAGGAGCTGTCGGCGTTCGGCATGGAGGCGGAGCATGCTCTCGGGTGAGCGGATCGTCGAAGAGCTCTGCCGCAGCGACAGCGGCCTGGCGATAACGCCGCTGATCGACGCCGCCGAGCAGATTGGGGAGGCGAGCGTCGACGTACGGCTGGGACCTGACCTGATCGTCATGCGAAGGACCACCGGGGCCATGGCATTCGACCCGGCGAACGACGATGACTTCATCGCCCGCACCCGCGCGGCGCAGCAGTACATCCGTCGCCCGCTCGGAAGCGCTGCCTATCTCCACCCGGGCGAGTTCGTGATCGCTCGAACTCTCGAGCACGTCACCCTGCCGAAAGACCTCTCGGCCGAGGCGATCGGACGCTCTTCGCTCGGCCGCCTCGGCCTCGTGATAGCCACCGCGACGCTGATCCAGCCCGGCTTCCAGGGCACCATCACGCTCGAGCTGACCAACCTCGCGAGCGTTCCCATCGTCCTCTATGTCGGGATGAGGATCGCGCAGCTCGCCCTTTATCGCGTCGAGGAGCGGAGCCAACATGGCGGACAGCGACAAGCAGCGATATAAGCACCAGTTCCCTCCGGCGTTCTCTCGCCTGTACGCGGACAAGGACCTCTCCTGGGTGGTGCCGCTGCGGGTGGACTACATCGTCGGTGTGATCGGCTTTCGATTTGCCGGGAAGTCGGTCGCCCTCAACTACCTCAGCGAGAAGAAGGGCTTTCGTATCTACAGCCTCGCCTCTGCTGTGCGTGCCCGTGCCGACGAATCCGGAATCCCGCCGACTCGCCCCAACCTCCAAGACCTTGGCGACGACATGCGCGCTGAAACGGAGGACGGCTCTCGCCTGGCTCGTCTCGCCCTGCGGCAGATTCGCCTCGATCAGCTCGAACACAACGTCGTCACGCCACCGGTCCGGATTGCCGTCGGCGGTTTCAAGCACCCCCAGGAGCTCGAGGCCTTCGAGCGCCTCACGCGGTTCAGGGCGATCCGGCTCCATGCCCCCTTGCCCCTCCGCTACGAGCGGGCCAGGAGATCGGGCCTGCTGCGACGGGAGCTTTCCGAGATCTCGCCGACTCGCACGCCCTCGATGAAGAGCTTTCGCGGGCTGATCGACGGTCGCGATCGCCATGGCGCCCCGGGACGCTCGTGGGCCAGCGGTTACGAACAGGCGGTCGACGCGGTGATGGCGACCGCGACGGCCCCGGTCGACATCAGGAACGCGCCCGTCCGACGGCCGACTCGAAGTGACGCCGACAAGGACGAAGACCTGATCTCGTTCTATGAGCAGATAGACCGGGCGGTGGAGAGGATCGAGCGCGATCTGGTCGGTCGTGCCTCGGCCAGCCTTTACGCCGGATAGTCGTAAGCGATCAAGGCGACGTCTTCGCTCTCGGCGTCGGCCTCTTCGTCGGGGTCCGAGGGCAGCGGCTCGAATGCGGCCTCCAGGGCGCCATGGTCCCCGCGCCGCCAACGCCGGCGCCGCAGCACCTTCGCGGTGAACAAGGGCGTGAGCGGGCCTTCGGCGACGATGCAGGTCGCGAGGTCCTTTTCATGCGCGACCTTCAGGCCGATCTCGGCCTTCGCCAAATCCGTTACCGATTCCACCCCCGCACTCGCTCTGAGGGACGCTTCAGCCCCCTTCGCGTTGGAGACGATGGCGGTTACGTGGCTCGCTTTTACGACGCTGTCGACCACCACCCAGGAGGATTTCCAGCTGCCGTCCCGGTGGCCGTCGCAAACTAGTTGCTCCAGGGCGTTGGAAGGCTTGAGGCGAGTCACGCGAACGCCGTCCGCCTGGAATACGACACCGCTTCTTCGTCTGAAGCGCATCCTCACGCCCGCTTGCTCCGCGCTGACGCCGGGGAGGACGATCGATGCGTCGCCCTGCGCCTTGAAGGTGATCTCCACCCCGTTCGAGGATCTATGACTCAGCGAGGCTCGTGCGGGTGCGTTCTCGACCTCGATCTCGAAGTCGAGGTCCCGCAGGTGGCCGGTGGGCTGGAACTGACCGTCGTCGATCTCACCGATCTGACCAACCTCGATGGATTCGTTCGGCAGCCAAGCAGCTAGGAAGCCCAGCCCTTGGCGAATCTCCTTCGCGTACCTGTCTCCGACCAAAACGTCACCGTATCGAAAGAGCGATCGGAGAGTATCCGAGGTACGCGAGGCGCTAGCCCTGTCGCGCGAGGCGTCGCATCTCGTCTTCGGCCGCTTCTGCTCCCAGGTAGGGCATCAGCACGGCGAAGACGATGTCGGGGAGCAATCGCACCAGCTCGGGCCCGCGGCCGGCGCGGACCTCGTCGAAGATCATCGAGGTGGCGCCGCCGATCGCGAAGCGCGCCGTGTCGGGGGGCAGCTCGTCTCCCTGCCCGGAGTGCATCCGACCTTCCTCGAGGAACGGCGTGAAGCGGGCGAGCGCCGCCCGGTAACGCTCGCGTGCCTTCTCGCCGGCGGCGGTCACCTCGACCATGGCCATGCGTGCGATCTCGGCCTCGGCGGCGAGCAGCTCGACCAGGGCGCGCAACCCGGCGCCGATCCGCTCCGGCCACGGCTCCCCGGCGGCGGCTTCGAAGGCGCTGGCCACGTGGGCGACCAAGACGTCGATGACCGCGTCGTAGGCCTCCAGGAAGCACTCTTCCTTGCTCGCGAAGAGCTGGTGGAATGCGCTCTCGGAGACTCCTGCGAACTCGGCCACGTCGGCGATGGTCGTCGCCTCGTAGCCCTTCGCGGCGGCCACCCGGACCATCGCCTCCAGCAACCGCTCGCGCTGGGATCGCACGACGTACGCCTGCGGCAACCCTCGGCGTCGGTCGGCGACGCTGCGTGGATTCGATGCGGACGACGAATCCATCCAGCCAATGTAGGGCAGGACCTGCCCGCTGTCCAAGGCACGAGCCGTCAGGCAGAAGCGCGTTCCAGCTCGGTCCGGGCGGTCCGCATCTCCTCGGCCGCGGCCGCCGCTCCGAAGTAGGGAAGTACCGCAAAGTACATGAACTCCGGCAAAAGACCGCGAAAACCGCTTTTTGCGCCGGTGGAGAGGCGCGAGTGGACGATCGCGTGAATTCCGGCGATGATGCCCTCCGGCGCGAGGTTCGGGGGGCGCTCATCCCCTTCGGCCTCGTAGCGCGCCAAATCGATGAAATCGGTGATCTTTTTCATCGTCTCGGCCCGTCTTCGCAGCGGCTCGGGCCCGGCCGCGTGGACTTCGACGATCAACGCGCGACCGATCTCGGGCTCGGCGTCGAGGAACTCGAGCACCGCCGCGAGGCCGGCGCGGAGTTTGCTTCGCCACTCGCCCCGGCCGGCCGCCGCCGCGCCGGCGAGAGCCTCGAGCCGCGCGACGCCCGCCTCGAAGGCGTGCTGGAAACACGCATCCTTATCGGGAAAATTGTCGTAGAACGCCTGCCGGTAGAGGCCCGTGCGGGCGAGGACCGTGCGTACGGAGGTCGCCTCGTAGCCGTTTGCGCCCACCTCTTCCAGAATTCCGACGAGGATCTTTTCGCGCTTGGGCGATTCCGAGCCGCCGAGCTTCCCCGTCTCTGCCGAGGGGTCGACAGCGTTCGTCGAACCGGCCCCTTCTCCCCCCGGCTGGACCTTGACCACGCCCTGCCTCCCCATCGCAACCCCTCCTGTCAGGTCGAGGGAACAGGTTGTCTAGACTGCGGAAATGTATCGGTATCTCGCTGATCCGTCCAGCTTGAATCTCATGAACCGCGCAGTACAGTGGCTCGCGTGACTGACCGAGTCACCCAGGTGAGGAGAGCCCGACCCGGACGGCACGCGCTGCCCCGGGAGTTCATCGCCCAGCACCAGCGCGCTCGAATAATCGCCGCGCTCGCAGAGGAGACGGTGGACAAGGGCTATCGCTCGGTGACCGTGGCGGACATCGTCCGTCGAGCGGGTATCGCCCGCAACACCTTCTACGAGAACTTCTCCTCCAAGGAAGACTGCTTCCTCGCCGCCTCGGAGTTCGCGGTCAAGGAGGCGCTGCGGCGTGTCGTCGACGCCGCCAGCAAGGTCGACACCTGGCCGGCCCGCGTCAACGTGGGCCTCGCCGCGTTCCTCGGCTACGTGGCAAGCGAGCCCGCGCTCGCCCGGACCTGCGTCGTCGAGGCGCTCTCGGCTGGCCCGGCAGCGGTGGACCGCTACGAACACTCGATCCAGGCGTTCGTGCCGCTCTTCCGGATGGGCCGCAAGGTCTCGCCGCAGGGCGAGGAGCTTCCCGAGACGCTCGAGGAGACGATCGTCGGCGGACTCTTTTGGATCCTCTATCAGCGCATCGTGATGGGGCAGGTGGAGCAGATCGAGGAGCTGCTTCCCGAGCTGGTCGAGTTCTCGCTCACCCCATACATCGGCGCGGAAGCCGCTAAGCGCGCGTCCGCCGAAGCGCCGTCGGCGACCGCCGCGAGCTAGCCAGGGCAGGGACTGGGGGTCTCATGCTCTAGTGCCGGCTACGGAGACCCGCGAGCGAACCGGCGCCTCCGAGCGCGCCTCGATCGTCGCCGCGGCGATCGAGCTCGCCGCCGAACAGGGCTACGGCGAAACGACGGTCGAATCGATCCTGGAGCGGGCCGACCTGGACCGCGCCGCCTTCGACCGCCACTTCCGCGGCAAGTACGACTGCTTTCTCTCGGCCTGGCAGGAGATGAACGACGAGTGCCTCGAGACGATGATCGAGGCCTACGAGAGCGAGGAGGAGTGGCCGGACCGCCTCCGCGCCGTCGCCTACGGGATCGTCGCCAGCCTGCGCCGCGACCCCAATCGGGCCTCGTTCGGGATCGAGGTCCTCGCGGCCGGGGACGCGGCTCGCGCCCGGCGGGACATGACGATGCGGGTGATCGCTTCGTTGATCGACGCTGGCCGCAAGGAGATGGACGACCCCGAATCGGTCCCCCACACCACGGCCGAGGCGCTCGCCGGCTCCGCCTACGGCCAGATCTACTCGCGGGTGGTGCGGGGCGAGGCAGACGATCTCGAGCGCCTGGTGCCGCAGCTCATGTGCGCCGCGCTGATGCCCTACCGGGGAACCGAGGCCGCGATGCGGGAGCTGAGTCGCGATTCAGAGGCTTCCGCACGATATGGTCGCGTCGTGGCACGCAAGCGGGCTCCGAAAAGCACCTCGAAAACGCGCAAACGCAGCGCCGGGGTCGACGAGTACCCGCCGGAGCTCGCCCGCCTGCCGCCCGGCCGCCATGGCTTGCCGCGCGAGTTCGTCGCCCACAACCAGCGCGAGCGGTTGATCGCCGGGATCGCCGAGGCGATCGCCGAAAACGGCTACTCGGGCACGACGATCGCGCACATCACCCGCGCCGCCGCCGTCTCCCGCCGCACCTTCTACGAGCACTTCCCGAGCAAGGACGACTGCTTCGTCGCCGCCTACGAGGCGGTGATGGGAGAACTGCAGGAGCGCGTCTCGGAGGCCTTCGACGCCGAGGAGGACTGGCCGCAGGCGATCAAGGCCGGGATCGGCGCGATGCTCGAGTTCCTCGCCTCCGAGCCGAACCTCGCTCGGCTCTGCATGGTCGAGGCGCTGGTCGCAGGCCCGGTCGTCGTCGAGCGCTACGACGCGGCGATCCAGAGCTTCGTCCCCTACTTCAGGGAGGGACGCGAGGGCCGCTCGCCGGAGGTGCTCTCGCGCCTCTCGCCGACCACGGAGGAGGCGCTGGTCGGCGGCATGGTGTCGCTGATCTCACGCCGCATCATCGCCGGCAAGACCGCCAAGCTCGAGGAGCTGCTGCCCGACCTGGTCGAGTTCACGCTGACGCCGTACCTCGGCAGCGCCGAGGCCTCCAAGGTCGCGAAGAGCTAGTCGGCCTCTCCGAACAGCTGCAGGAAGGCGAGGCGGGTCAGGTCCGGGAGCAGGCGCTCGACGTCGGCCCCTCGCCCCGCCGCGATCTCGATGCAGAGCGATTCCTCGATGGCGCCCAGCACGAAGCCGGCGGTGGTCGCGGTGGCCGAGGCGCGGGCCCCGGGCTCGTCGCCGACGCTGTCGAGCGCCGCGACGATTCGCTCGGTCAGCTCCTGGTGCTTGGCCCAGGCCGAGCCGCGGGCGGCGCGGACCTCGACCAGGACGGCCTTGGCGGTGGTCGGCTCGGCCGCGACGCGCCGCAGCAGATGGGCGAGGGCGGCCTCGAAGCCGGCGCGCCAGGAGGGCGCGGACCGAAAGACTTCGACGACCTGTTCGGCAGCGCGTTCGATCGTCGCTTCGTAGGCCCAGGCGAAGCAGGCGTCCTTGGCGCCGTGGCGGTGGTAGAGGCTTGCCTCGGCGATTCCGGCCCGCTCGGCCATCTCACGGACCGTTGCCTTGGCGAAGCCGCGCTTGCCAACCGTCGCGAGGATCGCGTCGCGGAGCTCCGCCTCGGAGTCGCGCTCGGCCAGCGCCTCCCAGGAGCGGACCTCGCGCAGGGGACCGAGAGCTTCCATTGAGGACACTTTAGCCCATAATTGGGAACTTTCACCACTTCATATACCGGTTTCGTATCAATGGGAACCGGCGCTATCCTGACCCTGTGCGTGCGTTGCCCGGAAAGGCCTCGCGTCAGCCTCCCGGCCCAGAGCCGGTGACGCGAGACGCCGTCGCGGCCGACCAGCGGCGCCGCATCCTGCAGGCGACCGCCGACCTCGTCGCCGAGCATGGCTACCAGGAGACGACGATCGAGATGATCGTCCGCCAGGCGAAGGTCGGCTACGCGACCTTCTACAAGCACTTCGCCGACAAGGAGGCCGCTTTCCTGTCGCTGCTGGAGACGGCGATGAACCAGACGGCGGAGCGGGTCGAGGCTGCCTACGCGCGCGAAGAAGGGCCGTGGCCCGACCGGGTCGGGGCCGCTCTCGGCTCTCTCTTCAACGAAATCGTCGCCCACCCGAACGTCGCGCATGTCTGTCTGGTCGACTCGCTGACCGCCGGCAAGGAGGCGGTCGACCTGCATGAGGCGGCGCTGAAGCGCCTGGCGAAGCTGCTGCGACCGGGCCGCGACCTCCGCGAGCACCGAGCGAAGCTGCCCGACAGCCTCGAGGAGACGCTCGCCGGCGGCGTCGTCTGGGTGCTCAACCAGCGGCTGCTCGGCGGGGAAGTCGAGAAGATACGCGGGCTCCTGCCCGAGAGCCTCGAGTTCCTGCTGCGGCCCTACGTCGGCGAGGACGAAGCGGCGCGCGAGGCCGGCGAGGTCGCCGAGGCGATCTCGGCCGCCTGAGCGTGAGGCCGTGACGGAGAGGCGTTAGCGCCGCATGGCGCCCGAAGAGCTCGGGCCGCTGCCCGCCGGCCGCCACGGCTACAGCCGGGAGCAGGTCGCCCATCACCAGCGCGAGCGACTGATCGCCGGCCTCGCGACGGCGGTTGCCGCCAAGGGCTACTCCGCGGTCACGCTTACCGACATAACCCGCGCGGCGAGGGTGTCGCGCCGCGTCTTCTACGAGCACTTCGAGGGCAAGGAGCAGTGCTTCCTGGCGGCCTTCGAGGTCGTGGTCGCGCACGTCGGCGAGCTCGTCGCGGGGGCGACCGAAGGCGTCGAGGAGTGGCCGCGGCGGGCGATCGCCGCAACGCGAGCGGTCCTCTCCTTCCTCACCTCCGAGCCGGACCTGGCGCGGCTGCTCCTGGTCGAGTCGCGCGGCGCGGGGCCCATGGTCCAGGCGCGCTTCAACGACGCGGTCGCCGAGCTCAAGCCGCTATTGCGCCAAGGCCGTGCCGAGCGCGACGGCGGCCGCTCGCTCCCCGACTCGACCGAGGACTCGGTCCTCGGCTCGCTGGTCTCCCTCGTCTTCCGCAAGGTCGCGGGGGGCGAGGCGGAACGGCTGGAGGATCTTCTGCCTGAGGCGGCCGAGTTCGTCCTCGCTCCCTACGTCGGGCAGGCAGAGGCGGCGCGACTCGCCCGCACCGCCGAGCAGGCTTAGGCGACCGGGCGCCTCTCAGGAACGCCGCCTTCCTCTCGGGAACGCGCCCTTGACAAACACGGGCGTCCTTGGTTTCCTGTGGACACCGGCGGTACCGTCAGCACCCTCTGGGAACTGGCGACACTCAACCGGCGAAGTCCAGGGAACGACCCACAGGGATTCATAGAGCTTCACCAGGGGCCGTCAGGGAGGCGGCCAGGCAGAGGGGCTCACGGACAAGGAGAGAGATTTGATGTTCTCGTCATTCCGCAACCGCTTCGGGATTCCGGGCGTGATCTCCGTGATCGCCCTCGTCTTCGCGATGCTCGGCGGCGCCTACGCCGCCAACGACTCAGGTGGAGACGGCTCCAAGGCGAGCGCCTCGGCCAAAGCCAAGAAAGGCCCGCGCGGTCCCCGGGGACCGAAAGGCCCGGCAGGTCCTCAGGGCCCGGCCGGTGCGGCTGGTGCCAAGGGCGACACCGGCGCGGCCGGTGCCAACGGCGCCAACGGCAAAGACGGCGCTCCGGGCCTGCAGGGTCAAAAAGGCGCAACCGGACCCACCGGTCCGGCGGGGGCCACCGGCGTGACCGGTCCCGAAGGTGCGGAGGGCTCGCCCTGGACGGTCGACGGGACGCTGCCGAGCGAAGCGACGCTGACCGGAGCCTGGTCGTTCGCAAACCAACCGGTGGGGCAGGTGATTGAGATTCCGATCTCCTTCTCAATTCCGCTGGCAGCTTCGATGGCAGTGGCACAGACTCACGAAGTCTATTCCGGTGAAACGGCGCCTTCCGCCTGTGCGGGAGGGACCATCGAAAATCCGCAGGCCGAACCTGGCCATCTCTGTGTCTACGGCAAATTCGTAGGAGCCGACTTCGCGGCTTCCGCGAGTGAAGACTCTATCCCTACCTTCTCGCGGCCTGGAGCAACCCTCGGCACGGCGGGCGTGGGTGTAGCCGGAACTGTGTTGCAATTCATGGGAGAACCTGGCGCTTGGGGCAGAGGCACTTGGGCGGTAACCGCCCCCTGACCGGTTAAACGAGGACGGAGATGCATGAGATGTTCGGACGGGTCCATCGGAGCTGTCCGAACATCTTCGCCTCCCACCGCTGCACAAAGGAACCTCTCATGAGCTCACGCTACCGCCTGACCATCGCGCTGCTCGTCTGCGCCGCGTCCCTGGCCCTGGTGGCCGTCGCCCACGCGGGCAAGACCGTCGAGACGACCTGGGGCGGCCTGGGCGTGACCGGCGGGCTCTTCGAGAACCCGCGCGGCGTAGCCGTCGTGGAGTCGACCGGGCAGGTCTACGTGGCCGATACCGGCAACGACAGGATCCAGCGCCTCAGCGCCGCCGGCGAGTTCGAGCTGGCCTTCGGGCGGGGGGTCACGGTCGCCGGCGGCTCCGGCGACGCTGGGGGGGCTAACGAGCAGCAGAAAGTGTCCATTGCCGGAGCGGCCGGCGGTACCTTCACGCTGCGGTTCTGGCCGGGGTCCAATCAGGCCCCGTTCGAAACCACGCCGGCGATCAGCCGGACCGCCTCGGCGAGCGAAGTCGGTCTCGCCCTGGAGCAGCTCCCCTCCATCGCACCTGGCGACGTCCTCGTCAGCGGCGCGAACGGCGGTCCGTACACCGTCGAGTTCACCGGCCAGTACGCCGCCGCGGACGTCGACGAGATGAACCCCGATTCAAGCGGCCTGCTCGACAGCGGCGGACAACCGGGCGGCACGGTCACGGTCGTGACGGTTACCCCCGGCGCCCCAAACTTCGAGTACTGCACGATCGCCTCGGAGTGTCGCTCGGGAAGCGCCGGTACCACGACCGACGGTCCTGGCGGAGAGTTCAATGATCCCAGTCATGTCGTCGTTCAGCAGGCCACGGGAGATCTGTTCGTTCTCGACCGGAACGCTCGCGTGAGCAAGTTCACGATCGACGACAACGCGACGCCGGGGAATCCGTCGGACGACATACCCGTCTTCGACCGAGCCTTCGGCTGGGACGTGATCTCACCGGGCCAGCCGGGCAACGTGTCCGGCAACGAGCGCCAGCGGCTCACGCTGGAGGGTGCGACGGGGGGAACTTTCATGTTGCACTGGGGGACGATGACCACGACGGCGCCTATCGCGTTCAATGCAGGCGGCTCGGCGGTCGAAAGCGCTCTGGAGGGCCTCCCGAATATCGCCTCTGGCGATGTGACCGTCACGGGCCCTGAGGGGGGACCCTGGGAAATCGAGTTTACCGGCGCCTTTCAGGACCGAGATGTCGCTTCGATAAATGCTCTCAAGGGCGGAAATCAGCGGATAACTGGAATCGAGCCGGCGGACGAACCTCCGTTTCCAACTCTTGACTCGGTGACGATCGTCGACGGTGGAAGGTTTGAGGTCTGCACTTCGTCGGCACAGTGCAAGCCGGGCATTCTCGGCACGACGATGCGGCCAAGATCAATCACTTCAGATTTCCTGAAAGGAGAAAGCAGCGCCGGAGGGGCGGGCGGCGGTCAGGTCATCGGATTGACTTCACCTGATAGCTGGATCCCCCAAGGTGTTTCGCTTGCGGTCCGAAGTGACGGAGATCTCTTCGTCGGGTCGGGGCGTCGGATCAATCAGTACCAAACCGACGGGGACTTCCTGCGCGCCTTTGGCTGGGGCGTCGACACCGGCGCCGACCAGTTCGAGGTCTGCACCGTGGTCAGCGGTTGCCAGCACGCGATCCTGCCTCCTGGCGACGTCGAAAACGGTTCGCCCATGCCGGCGCATGGGCAGCTGACGCGCGGCCCTTCGGCGTTGGTGGTCGATGCCGCCGGCCTCATTTACGCAGCTTGGATCGTAACTCGGGAGGCCAGCGGCGGCGACCTGCTCGAGGCGGGCAAGCCTTTCGTAACGCGCTTCGATTCCACCAAAAGCCTGGCGAGCGAAATCCTCCTGCCGAACCCGATTACCAGCGGTGAGTCGACTCCCAGATGCGGCTACTGCACGCCGGGGCCGTTGCCCTTCGACCCGACGACCAAAGGAACCGACGGGGGCACCAGCAACGGGATCTCTCACGGCCTGGTGGTGGACCCCGACAGCAACCACCTCTACTATCAGTCCACCGCCGGCATCCTCGAGCTCGACACGACCACCGTGCCCGCGACGCTGGTCGACACCCACATTCCCGGTGGAGCGACGATCGGTCTGGCGCTCCACGACGCCATCGAGAGGCTCTACGCAGCCCGGGTGCACCGCCTGGTCGTCATCGGCGACACGCCGGCGACCGCCCAGGTAGCCACCATCGAGGCCCCGACCGGCATCACCGACCAAGCCGCCACCCTGAGCGGCGAGGTCACCCCCAACGGGCCGGCCGGCATCGACACCGCCTATCGCTTCGAGTACTCGGCGGACGGGAGCGAGTGGCACCGCATCCCGGCAAAAGATCAGGCGGTGGGCGACGGCACCGCGGCGGTCCGGGTATCCCAGGCAGTCACGGGCTTGGAACCGAACACCGAATACCGTGCGAGGCTGGTCGCCGTCAAGGAGTTCGGGTTGGGCACGGTCACCTCGGCGGAGGTGACCTTCACCACGGATGCCCTGCCGGTGAGGGCGGAGACGCGCTTTCCACAGAGCCTCACCCCGACCAGCGCGATCCTCACGGCGGCGATCGACCCGCGCAACTCGCCCACGTCCTACTACTTCGAGTACGGACCGACGGCAGCTTACGGCAGCCGGATCCCGATTCCCGACGGAAGCCTCTCCGGCGGTCGTCTGCGATTCGTCACCGCGGCCCTGACCGACCTCTCGCCCGAGACGACCTACCACTACCGCGTCGTCGCGACGAACGGCGTCGAGGTGAGCGCGGGTGACGCCATCGTCGAGGGCGAGGACGTCGCCTTCACCACCCGAGCCGTGGCTCCCGACCGCGAGCTGAGGTCCTGTGCGACCGGAGCGCCGGCACCGGCGCCGCGCTGCTTCGAGATGGTGACGCCGCCCTTCAAGTCGGTGCGGAGCGCGATCGGGTTTGGCATGCCGGTTCGCAACAACGCCAACGTCGGTGTCGCCTCGCTGGATGGCAACACCGTCTCCTGGCAGGTCCCCTTCTTCCCGCTGACCGACGACGTCGGCTGGCCCGCCAACAACGACCGCCGGATCATCCGGCGCACGGCGCAGGGCTGGGTCAACGAGACCCAGAACACGCTCGAGCTGATGCCGCCTGGCCTGCCGGTGTTCCTGCGCCAGGACCCCATCGCTAGCTCAGCTGACTTCGAGACGCTCGCGATCGAAACCAACAGTGGTGTCCAACGCTCGGACGTCGGCGGCCTGCTGCCAACCGAAGGGCCAGTGGCAAACCGCCTATACACGTTCCGGAAAGGAACGGGGGTTGAGGGATTCAACCCTTGGCTGACGAATCCTGAAAAACAGGTTGATGAAATTCACACTCCGGGGGATATCAAGCCTGAAGATGCGGCAGCCATCACCGACGACGGCGCCGCGATGGCGCGCTGGGGAGCCTACGGTGGTCTCGCCGAGAACTACGCCACGCCCGCCGACGAGGATCCCTCCGATAACCAGCCGGCGAACGGCGCACGCATGCTCTATCTGCAGGCGGCAGAGAGCCCCGAGGCGATGCCGACGGCGCCGAAGGATCTCGTCAACGAGTGCACCGGCAGCGGTGCGTCGGCCACCCGCATCCCCGAGCGAACGGGTGCAGGCCTGATCGGCGCTCGAGCGTGTTCGGCCGGAGCCCTCACCCACCTGCGTGGAGCAGCCCTCGGCAGTGGAACCGATGTCAGGGGAACCTCCGCTAACGACTTTGCGGAGGCGCCGGCGGCGACTGCTCTGTCAGAAGACGGCAAGCGAGTGTTCTTCGCAACCCCAGATCCAGCTGTCTCGCGCACGAGCTGCGATCCCGCCGCGTTCGCCGCCAACACCAACTGCCCGCCCCAGATCTTCGTGCGCCAGTACGACACGAACGGGATTCCGACAGTGCGTTGGATTTCGCACTCGCGCTCGATTCCTGCTGCGGACAACGGGTTTACCGGCACCGCAAACCCGAACCAGCTGATCGCCAACCAGTCGGTCGCGCAGATGGGACCCGGCGTGGCCTTCCTGGGTGCTTCACGGAAAGGTGACGTCGTTTACTTCCAGACGAACGCGCCGCTCGTGCCGAACGATCCTAATGGCGGCACCTCGATCACCAGCGGATCTGCCTCCAATCTCTCTTGGGATCTCTACCGGTACGAGCTACCTCAAAGCCTCGACAGCGACCCTGACGGCGGCGTGCTGACGCGTATAACCGGCGGCCCCAATGGAACCGCGGACCCGAACACGAATGGAGGCATAGGCCCGATAGATTCGGGAAATAGCGGCGGGGCCGCACGCTATGTCTCCGACAGCGGCGATCTCGTCTACTTCGTGACCAAGTCGCCGCTCGGCGGCGCGGACGCGATCCCCCCGACCGGAGGCGGCACGTCGCCGGGTGGCACCCCGGCCAACGACGCGACGCGCAACCTCTACGTCTACGACCACCGCGAGACCGGCCCCGCCAAATACCGGTTCATCGCCCAACTCCCTGTAGGCGCGGCGCTCGATCAGTGCGCCAGCTTCCGCAAGGAGATGAATTTCCCGCTCGCCCAGGACGCGAACCACATCGTCTTCAAGAGAGCAAACTGCTTCAGGGGAACGCTCGACGGCGAACGGGTGGCGTTCATGTCGATGGGCCAGCTGAGCTCGGATGACGGCGACGAGGCGGCTGACGTTTACCTGTATGACTATCGGGCGGACGAGCTGGTTCGTGTCAGCGCACCGCCGGCAGGTGCGGAGCCCTATACGTGCCTTGGCGAGATCGCCGAATCTCCGCCCCCGCCCGGGCGCGGGTGCAATGCCGACTTCGGATTTCCGCCTTCAGCAGGGCTGAGCGGCTCCGCTTGGGGGGGCGTGTGGGGGAGCGGCCGTGGCTGGAGCGGCCTGCGCCAATACAACATCTCCGAGAACCCCGACGGCACCGTCTCGGTCTTCTTCCAGAGCCGCTCGGAGCTCGTCCCCGAGGACACCAACGGCGATTACTGGGACGTCTACGAGTGGCGAAACGGCGAGCTGTCGCTGATC
>DATABM010000125.1:0-10260 GCA_036259555.1 Solirubrobacterales bacterium | reverse complement strand
AGGTTGATCTTGGTCAGGACGACGCCGGCCAGGAGCGCGCCCGCCACGGCGCCGCCGAGCGCCACGCGGCGGCCCGGCGCCATCACCGCCAGCAGGACGAAGCCGGCGATCAGCACCGTCGCCAGGCCGTGCGGGTGCATCGGCTCGCCGACCAGGGCGCCGAGCACCGCGAAGGAGACGATCATCGCGCTCACGCCGAGGGCGAGGCGTCCGGTGAGCCGATGCGCCGCGAGGCCGTAGAGGCCGCTCGTCGCGACCCAGATGACGACGACGATCAGACGGCTGGCGTCGGTCGAGACCGACCAGCCGGTGAGCGCGAACAGACCGCCGAAGACCTCGTAGTAGAAGGGGCCGTAGGGCGAGAAGACGTCCTTGTAGAGGGCGTCGCCTTCGACGAAGGCGCGCAGCGTCGCCAGCAGCGTCCCCTCGTCGTCGTAAGGGGTGAACTGGGTGAAGATCGTCACGTAGGCGACGACGAATGCGGCCAGTGCCACGGCGGAGTAGACGATCGCCGCGGCGACGTCGGGCCGATCCTCGAACCAGCCGTAGAGGCGCCGGGCCTGGCTCTGTCGGCTGGGGGTCGCCATGACGGCGGCGCACGATATCTGGCGTGTCCGGCGGTGTGGGCGCGCCGTCGTCGGCGGTGAGCGCGGGCGCGGTCGTCAGCGTGAGCGCGCGACGTCGTCAGCGGCGGCGCGAGCGCAGCTGGCCAAGCGCACGCAGCGGCCGCGTCAGGCGCCAGCTCGCGGTGCTTTCGTATGCGCGCGCTAGCTCGGGGACCCGGCGCTCGGCCTCGTCGGCCCGCTCGCGCTCGCCGCGCACGCTCTCGCGCGCTTCCTCGAGCAGCTCTCGCAGATGCGCGTTCTCCTTGGCCAGCCCGTTCGCCTCCAGGCGCGCCCGCCACTCGAGCCGCACGAGGCGGGCCATCTCACGCAGCTCCTCGCGCGGCCGCGGCTCCGGCTTCGCCAGTCGCTCGAAGAGGCCGACCAGCTCCTGCGCATGCACGTTGGCGCGATGGTTGGCGACAACGAGGTCGTGGTTGTCCGGCCCCATCGCGGCGGAGTAGCGGCGCAGGTCCTCGGCCAGGGGGATGTCCTGAACGCCGGGGACGTCGGCGCGGCCCCCGAAGCCGTCCGCCTCCATCGCGGGGTAGGTCTCACCCGTGACCCAGCCGTCGCGCCCTTTCCAGTCGTAGACGTAGGCGGCGCGGCCGAACGACATCGCCTCGAGCACGGACCGTCCGTAGCCGATCACGATCTCGGCCTCGGCAAGAGCCGGCCGCACGTCGGCGGCGCGGCCGGCCAGACCGCCGAGCCGAACCAGCTCGATGCCCGCCTCCTCGCACGCCCTTTCGAGCAAGGCGATGCGGTCGTGGTTCGGGGTATTGCTAAGCAATAGGGCCCTTCGCGGCTTCTCCGGCAGGGCGCCCCGAGGCGCGAAGCGCTCCGTGTCGATCGGCTGGCTCATCCGGACCATCTCGACCTCCGTGGCCAGCGAGCGCATCCGGTTGGCGACCCGGTCGTTGAGCGCGACCACCAGACCTACCACGCCGTCGAGCTGCGGCGGCGTCTGCAGGTCGAATATCTCGCTGTGCGCGACGAAGAGCTGCGGCAACCCTGGGCAGCGGTCCCCGACTTCCAGCGCCACCGCCGCATCCTGGACGAGGGCCGCGTGGTAGGGCTCGTCCAGGCCGGCATCTCCGATCACGGCAATGCCGCGCTCACGGGCGACCGTCGCCCCCTCCCCCGGTTCCGGCGCGTACAGGGCCGTCTCGTGGCCGAGACGGTCGAGCTGCTCGGCCACGGTGAGCAGGTACGACTCGCTGCCGCCCAGCCCCAGGTGATTGGTCGCCAGCAGCAACCTCATCGCGCCGCCTCCATGCCGAGCCGCAGCCTCATGCGGGTGGGTAGGTTACGGCTCATGACCGAGGGCCCGGAACGCCCCGCCACGGCGAGCGGTGAAGTGCACCTCTGGCATGCCGACCTCGACGGCGCCTGGCCCGCGGCCGAGCTGCTACCCGCCGCCGAGCGCCAGCGCGCGGCGCGGATCCTCTCGCCGGCCCGCCGGAGACGCTGGGCCGCCTCGCGCTGGACGCTGCGCGAGGCGCTCTCTCGCTACCTCGGCACCGACCCGGCAGCGGTCGAGCTGGCCGCCGGCAGGCGCGGCAAGCCTCGCCTAGCGGAGCCGTCGCCGCTGCGCTTCAACCTCAGCCACAGCGGCGGAGTGGCGCTGATCGCGGTCGCCTCCGAGCGCGAAGTGGGCGTCGACGTCGAGCGGCGCGGCCGCCGTCCGGCCGCCTTCTACGACGCCTGGACGCGGCGCGAGGCGGTGGCGAAGTGCTTCGGTGGCGGGCTGGGCGAGCCGCTTCACCCTCGCCCGCTGCGCCCCGTCGCGCTCGACGCCGGCGAGGGCTGGGCCGCCCGCTCTCGCCGTCGCCGGCACGAGCGAGCCGCTCGTGCGCCGCTTCGAGCTGGCGCCTGCGGCTACGGCCGTGCTCGACCGCCGGTGATCCCGACAAAGACGCGCCAGGCCGGCTTGGGGCGCAGCGAGTCGCCCCGCCGGAAGAGGCCGGTCGAGTCGCAGAAGTTGCAGGAGCGCGGCATGTCCTTCCAGGTGAACCAGTAGGTGCCCTTGAGGTTGAGAGGGCCGCGGTTGCCGATCAGGTAGCGGTAGGCGCGGCGCATCTCGCGCAGCTGGAAGCCGACCCCCTGCTCGAAGCTGACCAGGTTGGGATTGTTCTGCGAGCCCCAGCCCATCTCGGTCATGTAGAGGCGGGCGCCGGGGTCACGGTGGTCGATCATCACCCCGCGCAGTTCCTCGGTCATCCGCCGCAGGTCGGCCGCGTCTTCGGCGTAGGGGTGGAGGGCGACGCCCTCGAAGCTGCGCTTGATCCCGGGCACGTCGTAAAGGCGGTCGAGAAAATCGACCGCGGGCATCGCGTTGGGCGGCTTCGCGCTGGGCTCGGCGAAGAGGCCGGAGAGCATCAGTCGCGCCGCCGGGTCGGCGCGCCGCATCGCGCGGTCGGAGAGCTTTACGAGACGGGCGTACAGAGCGGGCGAAGCGGGGGTCGTGAAGTAGAAGAAGTTGGCCTCGTTCCAGATCTGCCAGTCGACGATCGGCATCCGCGGCAGCGGCTCGGCGGTGCCGGGGCCGTGTTCGTCCCAGAAGTCGCCGCGCGGGCCGTAGCGTTCGACCGCGGCGGTCAGAAATTGGGACCAGGCGTGCCGCTGCCGGCTGTTGGCGACCGGCAGCACCGTGAACTTGCGGGTCAGCCAGTCGGGCGTCGAGTAGACGAACGGCAGGACCCGCAGCCGATGCAGCGCCGCGCCTTTGACGACTTCGTCGAAGGGACCCCATTCGAAGCCCTGCGGGTCGGGCTGGATTCCCGACCAGGCGAGCGGCCAGCGGATCGAGCCGATCCGCGCCGCGCGCATGTATTCGACGTCTTTCTCCGTGAGGCCCTCCTGAGGGGCGATGCCGAAGAAGGAGCGCGGCACCGCCTGGGCCGGCGGCGGCACGAGCAGGGCGACCAGCGAGGCGGTCGTCACCAGGGCGGTGAGCAAGGTCGCGGCGGCGGCGTTCTTCGGCAGTCTCATCTTCCTCTTCGGTCCTTCCGGGGTGTCAGTAGCGGCCGCCCAGCTTACGGTGGTCCCAGGTCGCGGCCCGGACCGACGCGAACTGAATCGCCACCCGTTTCGGCGCCTGCGCTTCGAGCGCCGCCTTCGCGTCGCCCTCGACGGAGGAAATGCCCTCCGCGTAGCGCACGGTCAGCTCCTCAGCGAACCCGATCACGGTCTCGAAGTCGCGGTGGAGCCGCGCCTCCGCCTCGATCATCGCGCCGCGCAGCTCGCCGTACTCCTGGCCCGCCTCGACGAGCACGGTGGCGCGAGGGTCGCGTTCCAGGTTGCGCACCTTCTGCGACTTGGCGTAGGTCCAGATCCAGACCTCACCGTCGCGAGGCACGAACCAGAGCGGCATCGAGTGCGGCCAGCCGCGCGGCCCGTTCGTCGAGACGACCGCGATCCGCTCCGCATCGAGCAGCTCCCGCAGCTCCGCCTCGCTGAGCTTGATCTGGTCGCGGCGGCTCACCGGCCGCGCACTCTAGACGGCTACGGCAGTCTGACCGAGCGGGCGATGCGCGCGTCGGGCACGGCGACGATCAGCTTGGTGCGCAGCGAACCCGGCGCGCGGACGAGCTCGCGGCCACGTCGGTTGAGCGGCGTGTGGAAGGAGGCGGAGCTGCCGCCGCCGAGCCGGAAGGGGACGCGACCGATCGGGACCTGGACGACCCGCGTCCCGCCCCTCGCCATCCGCACGCGCTTGCGGGCGCGCAGCACGACGCGGCCCGGGCACTGGACGCTCGCCGGCCAGTCGCAGCGGACGTTGAGGCGGACAGCGCGGGGGCCGCCCGCGACGGCCAGAACCGAGAGCGGAACCCGCACACCGACGGTGCGGCAGCCGAGCTTCTTGTCGGCGCCGAGGCCGACGTTGACGGCGTAGGCGCAGACCCGCTCGCGTCCCGTCTTCGCGGTCGGGAAGCTGACGTCGAAGCCGCCGAGGCCGCCCGAGGCGCGGAACCGCGCCGCGACGTCGGGCCGGTGCTGCGTCGCGACCGGCCCCAGCTCCTGGCGCACGGCGCCGCGCTTGCCGGCCTTGCCGCCGACGTAGACGCGGATCGCGAGCGGCGTGCCGGGCGCGCTCGGGTCGAACGCCCAGCCGCTGAGGCGGAGCTGGCCGGGCGCTGCCGATTCGACCATGTCGAGCTTCCCCTTCGGGCTGTCGACCGCGGTGCCGGCAGCGCCGCCGTGGGTCCCGCCTTCGACGAAGTTGTTGTCGATGTTGATGGTCACCCCGCCCCAGCGCTCGTCGTGGCCGCCGCGGTACTGGCGGATGCGCTGATGTTCGCTCCAGGCGTGGTCGGGCACGTAGGGGTCGTCGACGGTGCGGCGACCGTCCCAGTTGGCGATCCAGATGTGGTCGGGCTGCACGTAGCCCGTCCCGAGCCTGCTGACCAGGTCGGCGATCCCCGAGCCGGCGCTGCTGTAGACGCCGGACTCGTAGCCGAACGCGTGCAGGCGCTGCGTCCAGGCCGAGAGGAAGGTGAGCGTCGCGTTGGTGGCGCTGGCGGTGCGCGAATAGCCCTCCATATCGTTGTAGATCGGGCTGCCGGGCCCGATGCCGATCGCCCGCGCCTGCTCGATCGCATCGTCGGCCGCAGCGGCGCCCTGCAGCGTCGCCGAGCCGGGGCTTAGCTTGGCGCAGGAGGAGCAGCTGCTGGTCGGCGCCTGCAGGCCGACGTAGGTGGGGATCAGGTGCCAGCCGAGGGAGACCTGTTCGGTGACCCAGCCCGAGGTCAGGTTGGGCTGGGAGCAGGCCCGGTTGAGGCCGCCGATGTAGACCCCGATCGCGCGGTAGGGCGAGTCGTCCCAGGCTCGCATCGCGCTCCGCGAGGGCGCCGCGCAGGCGTCGAAGCCGAGGCCGGTGAACTCGGCGGCGACCGAGACGCGGGCGGGCGGCGCGGCGCTGGCAGCAGCTCCCTCCCCGGCCGAGCCGGCGCCGAGCAGGATCGCGCGACGGCGTCCCATCGCCTCGGCCGGACAGCGCTGCTCGGCGCTCGGCCTGCCGAGGTAGACCGCCTTGCGGTCGAGCCGCACGCACGCACGCGGATGCTCGGCGAGCCGGATCACCGGCCAGCCGGCCGGGACGTGGACCGCCTTCCCGCGGAAGTGCACCGTCCTCGCATCCCCGGTCGCCGCGGCGGCGGCGGCGCTGCCCGTGACGAGGGCGAGCAGCATGGCGACGAGGAGCGGCATGACTGTTGCGACGCGCCGCATCTCTCCCCTAACCGTGCCACAGCCCGAACGTTGCGGCGCCTCGCCGAGCCGGCCTGCAACGGACCCGCCGTTCCTGGACCCGCCGTGAGTTGAGCACCCCATGGGTGCATAACCACCGGCGGGTGGCGTGCGGCGGGGGGGTCAGGCCGGGATGAGGCGCAGCTCGCGCCAGGGGCCCTCGCCGGCCATCGGCTGGGTGCGACCTTCCAACCAGTCGGCCTGCAGGTCGTCGTAGTGGCGGCTGGCCGGATGGCCCGACTGGCCGGTGAACATCTGCCAGCGGGACCGACCCGGGTTGCTCGGGTCGGCGACCATGCGCCAGCTCGGCGCCCAGACGGCGCGGTATGGATCGTTGGGGTCGTAGGCGATCTGGCTCACCGTCTCCTGCGCCCCGCCGGCCCGCAGCCGGCGGCTGAGCAGGCGGCGCAGGAGCGGGTTCGCTTCGCCGAGCGGGTGCGGGAACTCCATCTCGTGCACGCGGCCCCAGCGCCAGTTCTCGGGATCGGGGCCGAAGCGGTCGCCGAGGTCGTCGAGCCCCCCGGCCAGGGCCTCGAGGACCAGCTCGTCCCAAGGCCGGCCGATCAGCTTCTCGTCGCCCTCCTCCCAGAGCTTCATCAGGTGCGAGTGCCACCGCCACGGCGAGGTGACGTGGGAGGTGAACCCGTTGTCGGCCCGGTCGAGCCAGCGCTCGCCGAGGTCGCGGTCGCCGATCGCGGCGCGCGCGAACTCGCGCCCGAGGCGCAACAGGAATGCCTGGTAGATCGTGCCGGCCACGGTGTCGGGGTCGAGCCGTCCGTCCCAACTTCGCAACCGCTCGATCGCGCTTCGCTCGCGCTGGCCCCGAGGCTGCAGCCGTCCGAGCCGGCGCGCCGCCTCGACGCCGGGAATCGAGTAGGCGTCGGACTGCATCGCCTCGAACCCGTCGAGGTCGTGGTCGGCACGGGCCGACAGCAGTTCTTCGATCCGCCTTGCCCGGAAGCCGTCGAGCCAGTCGCTGGTGATGTGATGCGGGTAGTCGTCGCCGACGATGCGGTTGTTGGCGGTGACGAGAAAGCCGCTCTCGGGGTCGACGACCTCCGGCAGATCGTCGTAGGGGACGGTCCCCTCCCACTCGAACGAGCCGCTCCAGCCCGGCTTCGGCAGATCGGGGCAGCCGCCGCGGCGCAGCGGCAGGCGGCCGACCAGCTTGTAGCCGATCGAGCCTCGGCGATCGGCCCAGATCATGTTCGAGGCCGGCGACGTGTGGCCCTCGAGGCTGGCGACGAGCTCCGGGCCGGAGCGAATCTCGTGCAGCTCGAACATGCCGGCAAAGGCGGTGGGCGCGTCGAGCGCGATCCAGCGCAGGGCCAGCGGCTCGGCCTCGTCGGCGCCGAGCGCCTCGTTGACGATCGGGCCATGGTGCGTCAAGCGGACGTCCATGACCTCCGGCTCGTCGCGGCCCTTGACGGCTATCTCCTCGCGGACGATCTCCAGCGGCCGCCACTCGTCCTCGAACAGGTAGCGGTCGCCCTCGATCCGCTCGACGAAGAGATCCTGGACGTCGGCCATCACGTTGGTGAAGGTCCAGGCGACGTCGTCGTTCTGGCCCATGTAGACGCCCGGCATGCCGGGCAGCGAGGCGCCGCGGACGAAACGGTCACCCAGGGTCAGGCCGATCTGGTACCAGATGCCCGGCATGCTGGGCGGCAGGTGGGGGTCGCCCGCGACGAGCGGGGTCCCGGTGGCGCTCCGCGACCCCGTGACTGCCCAGTTGTTGGAGCCGCTCGCCTCGGCGGCGAAGCCGATCGCGCCACGGACGGCGTCGATCTGCTCGGCCAGCGCCAGGCCGTCGCCCGACCAGGCTTCCTGCGTGACGACCGGGTTGTCCGTCGGGTAGGCGGGGTCGAGCTTCGCAGCCAGCTCGGGGCCGAGCGCCCGCGTCATGTCGGAGCGCAGCAGCTCCTTCTCCCAGTTGGTCGAGAGGCCGAAGGCGAGCAGCTTGCCGAGGCCGAGGATGTCGACCGGCCGCCACGGCTCGAACTCGAGCCCGAGCAGCTGCATCTCGAACGGCCGCGCCTTTGCGGCGGCGGCCGCCGCGTTGACCCCATCGCAGAAGCGCTCGAGCAGAGCGCGGAGCTGCGGGTCGAGCTCGGCCGCCTCGCGCTCGGCGACCCGGCGAATGCCGAGCGTGCGCATCAGGCGGTCGACCGCCAGGCCCTCCTCGCCCGCCATCTCGGCGAGCCGGCCGGAGACGACGCGGCGGTAGAAGTCGAGCTGCCAGAGCCGGTCCTGGCCGTGGCAGAAGCCCTGGGCGAACCAGAGGTCGGTGGCGTGCTCCGCCTCGACGTGAGGCACACCCCAGCGGTCGCGCCGGACGGCGACCGGCCCGCGCAAGCCTTCGAGCCGGATCTCCCCGGTCGTCTTCGGCAACGGCCGGCGGGCGAGGAAGTGCCAGGCGACCCCCAGCGCAGCGCCCAGGAGGCCGGTGGTCACCGCGCCCGCCAGCAATCCGGTGCGCCCCCTCGCGCTCATCGCCAGTGTTTATCAGGAAACTGGCTGGCTGGCCAGAGCACGGCCGTGGTACCAGTTCTGAGGCAGATCGCTACTTTCGCCGCCGCTCGGTGGTTGTAGAGCGCAAATCCTGCAACGAGGCGAAAGGACGGCATGCGGATCTCGACGGTGGAGCAGCTGAGGGGGCGGCGCAGGGTGGGCGCGGCGTGCGGCGTGATTGCGCTTGTCGCCCTTCTTGTGGTGGCCGCGGCCGCACCGGCGGCTCCCAAGAGAGGCGCCGGCAAGAATGAGGCCGCG
Organism: Solirubrobacterales bacterium; assembly: GCA_036259555.1. Classification (GTDB taxonomy): domain Bacteria; phylum Actinomycetota; class Thermoleophilia; order Solirubrobacterales; family 70-9; genus VRUE01. Next base: position 1,639 of record DATABM010000125.1, on the reverse strand, counting down.
AAGAAAAGGGCAGCCGCCAGCAAGGCCGGGCGCCTCGACCGGGCGTTCGGCGTCCGCGGCAAGCTGGTGACCGTCTTCCCCCGGCACGACGCCGACGGCGAATACGCCAACTACAGGCTGCCCTTCGAATTCGCTGAGGGACGCATCGCGATCGCCCAGGCGGGTCGCGGCAAGCTCGTCGCCGCCAACGGCGCGGCGATCGTCAGGTACTTGCGAGACGGGGACCGCGATCCGCGCTTCGGCGGCAACGGCGCCGTGCCGATCGGCCCGATCGAGGGTTCTCGCTTCCAGCTCGCCGACGTCGCCGTCGACTCCAAGGGCCGTGTGCTGGTCGCCGGCACGACGCGGCCGCGGACGAGGTTCGGCCAGGCCGACCTCGAAGTGCCCGGACCGATCCCCAGCGTGGCGACGATCAGGCGTTACCTCTCCAATGGCCAGCCCGATCCGACCTTCGGCACGGAAGGCATCGTCAGCACCGATCTCGGCGCGCCCCGACCCACCTTCAACGGCAGCTCCTACGAGGAAGCGGCGGTCGGCGTGGTCGGCCTCACCGTCGATGCCGCCGACCGGCCGATCGTGACCGGCAGCGCCGTCACCGAAGTCGGTCGCTGCAAAGTCTCGCAGGGCCGCTACGAAGCATCGACGGCGATCGTCGCGCGCCTCGCCGTCAACGGCGCCCCCGACACGAGCTTCGACGGCGACGGAGTGAAGCTGGTCGCCGGGCTGTCCTGGCTCGGTTCGCCGGTGCTGAGGGCAGGCGGCGTGCTGTCAGGCGGGACGAAGGTCGAGCCCTGTCCGAAAGGCGGCCCCGACAACCCGTCCGTCCTCGTCAGCCTCGCCGCGGACGGCAGCCCCAACGCTGCTTTTCGCGGCGCCTCCTGGTCGCGCCCCTTCACCCGGATCGCCGACGTCGCGACCGCGCCGAAAGGCAAGGTCGTCCTGCTGGTGCGGACGATCGAACTCGTGCGCGGCAAGTGGGTCGAGTCGAGGGGCGAGGCGGTGCGCTTGCGCGCCAACGGCTCCTACGACAAGGGCTTCGGTCGCGGCGGCATCCTCAGCGACCTGCGGCTTCCGCGGCGGGCGTCGATCGAGGCGATCGCCTCCGACCGTGGCGGCCGGGTGCTGCTGGCCGGAACCGTGTTCCCGAAAGCGGGCAAGAAAGCGCCGCGTGCGAAGTTCCTGCTGATGCGGACGACCAAGGACGGCGAGACCGACCGCAGCTTCGGTCGGAGCGGCCGTGTCACGACCGGCTTCGGTCGCAGGACCAACGTCCAAACCACCGACGTGCTGGTCATGCCGGGCAACCGCATCCTGGTCGGCGGCAAGTTCTCCGGCCCCTCCACCGACACCGCGCTGGCGCTAGCCCGTTACCGCGGCAAGCGCTAGCCGCACCGGGGCGCTGTCGGGCGCTCAACTCACGAGATCGCCCGGCAGCCGCCCCTCGGCGGCGAGCTTCTGGAGGTGCGCCTCCATCACGAGCGCCGCGGCGGGGCGCAGCTGCGCCGGCACCTCGCTCCAGGCCTCGGCGAGCAGCGCCGCCTTCGAGCGCTCGCCCCGGTCCAGCGCGACGAGCAGGCGCCGCTCGCGCATCTCGCGGTGCTCGACGTACTCGGCGAGCTTCGCGGCAGGGTCCGTCACC
>DATABM010000124.1:0-12530 GCA_036259555.1 Solirubrobacterales bacterium | reverse complement strand
GGGTGATGCCGCCGGCCTCGCCCGCGGTCACCTCGGTCGCGCGGATCGCGTCGAGCAGCGACGTCTTGCCGTGGTCGACGTGGCCCATGACGGTGACGACCGGCGGGCGCTCGACGAGGTCGCCCTCCGCGTCCTCGAACTCGGGCGCCTCCGGTTCCTCCTCGGCGGCGGTGACGATCTCGATCTTGCGGTCGTACTCCTCGGCGATCGCCCTCACCGAGTCGTCGGTGAGAGTCTGGGTGAGGGTCGCCATCTCCCCCATCATCATCAGTTTCTTGATCACCTCGGAGCTGCCGAGGCCGAGCAGCTCGGCGACCTCGCGCACGGTCGCCCCGGACTGGACCTTGGTCGCCTCCAGCTCCACCGGCTCGTCGGATTTGGGCGGCGGCTCCTCGAGCAGCGGGCGGCGGCGGCGGCCGCCTCGGCGCCGCGGCGGTCGCTGCGGAGGCGGACCGCCCATCTGGTCGCGGCGGGCGGCCTGCGAGTCGATCACGACGCGGCGTTTCTTGCCGGCGCTGGCGGCTTTCTTCGGTTTGGCCGCGGCGCCCTGCGAGGCTTGCGGCGGCGTTGCCGGTTTCGCCTGGGTTGCTTTCGGTTGAGCTGGGGCGGCGGCGGGAGCGGCTTTGGATTTCGTGGCGGTCGCGGCGGCACCGTCGCCACCGCCGTTGGCGCCGGACAGCGCCTTCAAGGCGTCCTGCTCCTCGACGCTGGAAGCCGCGGCTTTCGCCTCGATCCCAGCAGCCTTCAGGGCAGCCAGGAGCTCCTTGCTGCTGACGCCCTGCGCTTTGGCGATCTCGTGAACGCGCTTCTTTGCCACTAGGCCTGCTCAGCCTCCTCTGCCACCGGCTCGGCGGGGTCGCTTTCCGCACCATTCTGAGGCTGGTCGTCCACAGGCGCCTCTTCGTCGGGAGCATCGGCTTCCTCGGCGTCGACTTCGGCGACCGTCTCTTCCTCGGCCTCCGCCGGCGACTCCGCGAACCCCGCCTCGGCCCGCTCGACGATCTCGCTCACCTGGCCGGCGTCGGCACTTGAATCGGCGAGGATCGCGATCTCGGCCTCCTCGAGCGGCGCCAAGACGGCGATCTGGTTCGTCGAGAAGCGCGCGAGCGCCTGATGGGTCGGCAGGCCGCAGTACGACGACTCGCCGACCGCCGCGTTCGGGCAGCGACGGCCGTTGGAGAGGACGGCCATGCAGTGACCGTCGGACTGCTCCTCGCCCTCGTACTCGATCTCCTCCTCTTCGGAGGCGAACTCGGTCTCGGATTTGATGTCGACCCTCCAGCCGGTCAGCCGCGCGGCCAGCCGGGCGTTCTGCCCATCGCGACCGATCGCCAGCGAGAGCTGGTCGTCGGGGACGATCACGGTCGCCTGCCGCTCCTCGTCGTCGACGATCACCTCCCGCACGCGAGCCGGCGAGAGCGCCTTGGCGACAAACCGAGCCGGCTCGTCGTTGTGGGGAATGATGTCGATCTTCTCGCCGCGCAGCTCGGAGACGACCATCCGGACGCGCGAGCCGCGCGGCCCGACGCAGGCCCCGACCGGGTCGACGCCGTCGGCATGCGACACGACCGCGATCTTCGAGCGATAGCCCGGCTCGCGGGCGACGCCGACGATCTCGACCAGCTTGTCCGCGATCTCCGGCACCTCCATCTCGAAGAGGCTCTTGATCAGCTCGGGACTGCGGCGCGAGACGACGATCGCCGGCCCTTTGGTCGAGTCGGAGACGTCGGTGATGACCGCCTTGACCCGCATGCCGTGGTCGTAGCGCTCGTTGTAGACCTGCTCGGACTTGGGCAACAGGGCCTCGACCCGCTCGCGCAGCTGGACCAGCGTGTAGCGCTTGTCGGACTGCTGGATGATCCCGGTGATCAGCTCGCCGACCCGGTCCTGGTACTCCTCGAACATCATCATCCGTTCGGCCTCGCGAATCCGCTGCAGGATCACCTGCTTGGCGGTCTGGGCGGCGATCCGGCCGAAGTCTTCGGGGGTGACGTCGCGCGACTCGATCTGGTCCTCGTATGGCGCGAGCATCTCGGGGTCGAGCTCGGGATCCTCGAGCTCTTTCAGCTCGCCCGTTTCGGGGTCGATCTCACGCTCCTCGGCCTCCTGCGCCTCGGCCGCTTCGGCCAGCAGCTTCTCCTCCAGCTCGGGCGGCAGGATCAGTTCGAAGACGCGAAAGTCGCCGGTTTCGTGGTCGAGGTCGACACGGGCGTATTTGGCCGCACCTGGAGTCTTCTTGTATGCCGAGAGCAGGGCGTCGGCGAGCGCGTCCATCAGTTTGTCGGCGGAGATCCCCTTCTCCTGCTCGAGTGCTCTGATTGCGTCGACGATCTCTTTGCTCACGACTTCTCCTTACGGTATTTGGGCCCCGGCGAGGAGACCTCGAGCGTGTAGTCGGCACGCAGCTCCTCGAGGTGCCTGGTCACCCGCTCGCATAGCGCCAGGTCGACGCCGGAGGGGTGGTCGATGAATAGGCGCAGCGATGAGGTGGCCGGCTGCTCGAGCGCCACCAGGTCGAGCTCCGAGTCGAGCTCCGAAAGCTGCTGCTGAATGCTGTCTTTGAGGTCGGTCATGCCTGGTTCGGGCCGAAAAAAAAGTGGGCCAGGCCCACTTCTCGTTCACGAATATGGACGAAAAAGCTTGCGCTCAGTATAGCCCGCCCCTGGCCTCGGGCCGGCACAGTCGCTCGACGCGACCGAGCACTTGCTCGGCTATTGCGTCCTTGGAGTCACGCGCCAGCTCTTCCTCCCCGGTGGCGTCGACCAGCGTGACGGCGTTCTGGTCGCTGTCGAAGCCAATCGTAGGGTCCGAGACGTCGTTGAGGACGATCAGATCCACGCCCTTTCGCTCCAGCTTCTCGCGGGCGCGCCCGACCGCATCGCCTCCGTGCTCGGCGGCGAAGCCGACGACGGTCTGCTCGGAGGTGCGACTGGCGGTGAGCCCGGCGAGGATGTCCTCGGTCGGCTCCAAGACCAGCTCCAGCGACCCCTGACGCTTCAGCTTCTCGCCGGCCGGCGCCGCGGCGCGGAAGTCGGCCGGGGCGGCCGCCATCAACAGGACGTGCGAGGCAGGGAACTCCGCCCGGGCCGCTGCGGCGAGCTCCGCCGCCGTTTCGACGTCGATCCGCCGCACCCCGGCCGGCGCCGGCAGCGACACGTTGGTGGCGATCAGCGTGACCTCGGCGCCGCGGCGGGCGGCGGCGGCCGCCAGGGCAATGCCCATCCGACCGCTGGAGCGGTTGCCGAGGAAGCGAACCGGGTCGATCGGCTCGCGGGTCCCGCCCGCGGTGACGAGCACCCGCAGGCCGTCCCAAGGCCGCTCGCCGGCGGGCAGCACGGCTTCCACGCGCTCCAAGAGCACAGCGGGGTCGGGCAGACGGCCGCGCCCGTGCTCGCCGCGCGAGGCCAACCGGCCCTCCTCGGGCTCGATCACCTCCACCCCGCGCTCGCGCAACGTCGCCAGGCTCGCCTGGGTCGCCGCGTCCGCATACATGCGGTCGTTCATCGCCGGGGCGACCAGGCGCGGCGCCGTGCAGGCGAGAAAGCTGGTGGCCAGCATCGAGTCGGCCATGCCCGCGGCCAGCTTGGCCAGCGTGTTGGCCGAAGCCGGTGCTACCAGGTAGACGTCGCAGTTGGCGGCAACCTCGAGGTGGCCGATCGGATCGTGGCCGGGCGTCGGGTCGCCCGGGAAGGCGCCGCCCATCGGGTCGCGCTCGAACTCAGACGTGAGGACGGGGGCGCCGACGATCCCCTCGAAGGAAGCCGGTCCGACGAAGCGGGCAGCGTTCTCGCTCATGACGACGCGCACGCCGTGGCCGGCCACCGTGGCGAGGCGGGCCAGTTCCAGCGACTTGTAGGCGGCGATCCCGCCGCTTACGCCGAGCAGGATGCGGGCCATCCGGTTAGACCTCCTGGGCTGGCGCTCAGGCGCGGTACTCGTATTTGAGCTTGCCCTCGGCAAGCTCCTCGAGCGCCATCGAGAGGTAATTGCGCTCGCCGCGGGTCTCGACCATTGGCGGCGGGTACTCGCCGAAGCCGCCCTCGCCAAGGTTGTGGAAGTAGCTGTTTATCTGTCGTGCTCGCTTCGCCGCGACGACGACTGCCGCATAGTGCGAGTCGGCGTGCTCGAGGAGCTTGTCTACGCGTGGTTTGATCATTCGGCCGCAGAGTCTAGAGGTATCCCCAATTCAGCGCGCACGATTGCCTCCAGCTCGGCGGCGGCGCGGTCGAGGTCGTCGTTGACGATCAGGTGGTCGAAATCGCCCTGGGCGGCCAGCTCGATCTCGGCGACCTTGAGTCGCGCGTCGATCGCCTCGGGGGAATCGGCACCGCGTGTCTCGAGCCGCTCACGCAAGACCGAGGGATTTGGCGGTGCGATGAACACCTGAACCGACTCGCGCATTGCCTGCCGCACCTGCCCTGCCCCCTGGACCTCGATCTCGAGCACCACGGAGCGGCCCTCGTCGAGTCGCTTCGCGACCTCGGAGCGCAGCGTGCCGTAGCGGTTGTCGCTGTAGGTGGCGAACTCGAGGAAGTCCTCCGCCTCGACGCGGGCGTCGAACTCCGCAGGGGTCAGGAAGTGGTAATCACGGCCGTCGACCTCACCCTCGCGCGGCTGGCGCGTCGTTGCCGAGATCGAGAGCTCCAGGTTCGGCACCCGTTCCAGCAGCCGTGAGATCAACGTTCCCTTGCCGACCCCGGAGGGGCCCGTGATTACGAAGACCTTTCCCATAACGGCGAGCGAAAACCAAGCAGGTCGGCCGGACGCAGGGAGCGTGGCGTGCTCTGCACGCGAGCGACGAGGAACTCGCGCTACGCGCTCGCACCGCTCCCTGTGGTCGCTGGATGCGCAGGTTGGCGGCCGCCGTTATCGGCGGAGCTGCGCGACGAGCTCAGCGCGCTGTCGTTCGGACAGTCCGCCGATCGTCTTCGAGGGCGAGATCCGGCACTGGTTAAGGATCCGGTTCGTCTTCACCCGGCCGTACTTGGGGACCGCGAGCAGCATGTCGAAGACCTTCGCCGTCTGCACGTACTCGGGCGGGTCGAGGAGGAGAGCGTGGATGCTCGCCTTGCCCGCCTTCAGGTCCTTCTTGAGCTTCGCGCGAGCGGTGCGGATGTCGTTTGCACGCCTCAGCGCATCCATTCGCTGATCCAGGGAGCGCTCCGGAGCGCCGGCCGAGGTCTTGACTGGGGCGGGCATGTGGGCGGCGAGTATAGCCGCGGGTCGAGGAGGCGCAAGACGATTTGAGCCAATTCCGATCAAATTCGCCTGGACCTCGAGTCGAGGTTGAGGCTAGGGCATCGCTGCGTACCGCTCAGACAGGTCTGCGGCAATGCGATTTCCGGCGGCGGGATCGCGAAAGCTCTCGGTCCCGACGGCGACGAGCGAGGCCCCTGCCTGCAGCATCTCTGCCGCGTCGGGGGCGCTGGCGACCCCTCCCATGCCGACGATCGGGATGTCTATCGCCGCCGCGACCGCGCGCAGCTGGGCTATGGCGACGGGTCGCACAGCCGGACCCGAGAGGCCGCCGTGTCCGGCGGCGATTCCCGGCGTTCCGGTCGCCGGATCGATCGCGCTGGCCTTCAGCGTGTTGATCAGGGAGACGGCGTCGGCTCCCCCCTCCTCCGCCGCCACTGCCACGTCGGCCGGATTCGCGACGTTCGGCGTCAGCTTGATGATCAACGGCTTCTCGGTCAGCGGCCGCAACGTTTGCAGGAGCGCGGTGGTCTCGGTCGGCTGCTCGCCGACGATCAGACCCGAGTGCACGTTGGGGCAGGAGGCATTCAGCTCGATCGCCGCGACCTCGTCCCGCTCGGCAACACCCTCCACCAAGCGCGTGAACTCATCCGCGCTCGTCCCCATCACCGAGACGATCAGGGGCACGGGAAGCTCGGCAAGCTGGGGCAAATCCTCCGCCAGGAACCCCTCCAGGCCCTTGTTCGGCAGCCCGATCGAGTTGATCATCCCGGCGGGCGTCTCCCAGATCCGCTGCGGCTCATTGCCGACCCGCGGCTCCGGCGTGATCGTCTTGCTCACAAACGCGGAAAATGGAAACTCCTCGAGCAGCGCGTCGCCGTAGACCCGCCGCGCGGCGATCGCGTCGAAGGTCCCCGACGCGTTGATAACCGGGTGCTCAAGCTCGAGGCCGCAAAAGTCCACAGCGGCTGGGCCGGCCCGCTCAGAGCCCGCTGGGCCGGCGGATCCTGTCGCCGCAGGGGACCCACCGCCCCTTCCGGTAGCTAAAGCTTCCTCAGGGGCGGTTCCCCCTACGGCGCCACCCCCCGGCAGATACCGGAGGACGGGACCGTCGACACAGAGGCGGATGTAGCTATCGCCGTTGGGGTTAGGGACCGCGCAGCCGTAGCAGGCGCCGAAGCCACAGGCCATTGGAGCCTCGTGAGCGAGCTCGCAGGGAACGTCGTGCTCCTGGCAAAGCGCGGCAACGGCGTCGAGCATCGCCGGAGGCCCGCACGAGTAGACAACAGCGGAGCTAGCGTCGTCGCCCTGTAGGAGCTGGGCGAGCAGGTCGGTGACGTAGCCGCGGTGGCCGGCGTGGCCGTCCTCGCTGGCGAGACCGACCTCGCAGCAGCGGAAGAGGTCGTCGAGTCCACCCGAGTGGGTCGCGTCCCGGAAGCCGAGGAGGATTCGGGCGGGAATGCCGCGCTCGGAGAAGCGGCGGCGCAGGATGGCCAGCGGGGCGATGCCAATGCCGCCGCCGACCAGGATCGCACCGGCGGCGTCGGGGGAGAGCTCGCGAGGAGGCGAGAAGCTGTTGCCGAGCGGGCCGTTGACCCAGACGCGCTCGCCGTCCTCGAGCTCGCAAAGCCGGTCGGTCCCGGGACCGATGCCCTCGATCAGGAAGTCGAGGCGCTGGGCGTCGCCGCTCGGCTCGGCTTCGGCAACCGAGAGCGCGCGAGGCAAGAAGGGCCGGCCGCCGCGCTCCTCCCAGCGACGCTCCGCGGCCAGCATGTAGAACTGGCCCGGGAGGGGCGCCGGACCGGCCCGGTCGAGCAGCGAGAAGAGCCGGTAGCCGCCCGACGCACGGCTCTCGACGACCTCGCAGAGGCGGCGCCCGAAGGGCGGGTCCTGGCGCTCAGGCATCCGCGGGAGCGGAGGACGTGGCGCCCCGTCTCTCGGCGTGGACTTCCTGGAGGGAAAGGACCGGTGCGGCCCCTTCCTTCTGGGCGGCGATCGCCCGCGCCGCCGCCGAGGCACCGGTCATCGTCGTGATGCAGGGCACGCCGTGACGGACCGCGGCGGTACGGATCGCGTGGCCGTCGGCGCGAGCGCCGGAGCCGGTCGGCGTGTTGATCACCAGGTCGCAGCGCCGATCCCGGATCAGGTCGACCGCGTTCTCGCCGCCTTCGCTCAGCTTGTTGATCCGCATGACTGGAATGCCCATCGCCGAGATCGCCTGCGCGGTGCCGCCCGTCGCGACGACCTCGAAGCCGAGATCGTGGAAGCGGCTCGCGAGCTGGGTCGCCGCCGGCTTGTCGGTGTCGGTGACGGTGATGAAGACGGCGCCCTCGACTGGAAGGCGCGCCCCCGCCGCCGCCTGGGCCTTGGCAAAGGCGGTCGGGAAGTCGGTGGCGATTCCCATCACCTCGCCGGTGCTCTTCATCTCCGGCCCGAGCACCGAGTCGACGCCGGCGAAGCGGGCGAAGGGCAGCACCGCCTCCTTGACGCTGACGTAGCCGTCGGGCGCGGTGCCGAGGTCCTGGTCGGCCAGCCGCTCGCCGAGCAGCAGGCGCGTCGCCACCTTCGCCAGCGGGGTCCCGGTCGCCTTGGAAACGAAGGGCACCGTGCGCGAAGCGCGCGGGTTGGCCTCGATCACGTAAAGCTCGCCGCCCGCGACCGCGTATTGGATGTTGATCAGACCCACGACCCCCAGCTCGAGCGCGATCCGCTCGGTGGTCGAGCGGATCTCGGCAAGCATCTCCTCGCCGAGGCTCATCGGCGGCAGCACGCAGGCCGAGTCGCCGGAGTGGACCCCGGCCTCCTCGACGTGCTGCATGATCCCGGCGACGTGGACCGACTCGCCGTCGGCGAGGGCGTCGACATCGACCTCGATCGCTCCCTCGAGGAAGTGGTCGAGGAACAGCGGGTGCTCGGGGTCGGCGCGGGCGTTGGCCTTCAGGTAGGCGGCGAGGTTCTCGGTCGAGTAGCAGATCTCCATCGCCCGCCCGCCGAGCACGTAGGAGGGACGGACGAGCAGCGGAAAGCCCACCCGGGTCGCGATCTCCATCGCCTGCTCGGCCGAGGTCGCGGTCGCGTACGGCGGGTGCTTGACGCCCAGCCCGCGCAGCAGCTCGCCGAAACGCCCCCTGTCCTCGGCGCGGTCGATCGCGGCTACGGGCGAGGCGCCGCCCGGCCGGGCTCCGAGCAGCGGCACGCCCGCCTCTTCCAGCTCGCGGGCCAGCTTCAGCGGCGTCTGGCCCCCGAACTGGACGATCACGCCCTCCGGGCGCTCCTGCTCGCAGACCGCCAGCACGTCCTCGGCCGTGAGCGGCTCGAAGTAGAGGCGGTCGGAGGTGTCGTAGTCGGTGGAGACGGTCTCGGGGTTGCAGTTGACGATCACCGCGTCGCGCCCCATCTCACGCACGGTCATCGCCGCGTGCACGCAGCAGTAGTCGAACTCGATGCCCTGGCCGATCCGGTTGGGGCCGGCGCCGAGGATCACCACCGAGTCGCGGTCTCCGCGCCTCACCTCCGACGCCGGCACGCCGTCCCTGGACGGCCGCTCGTAGGCGGAGTAGTAGTAGGGCGTCGCCGCCTCGAACTCGGCAGCGCAGGTGTCGACCGACTTGTAGGTGCGGACGAGTCCCTCGGTTCCGTCGCCCTCGGTCGCCAGCGTCTGCAGCTCGCGCAGGTACCAGCGGTCGACCAGGCAGCGCTCGTGGACGGCCTCGACGTCGATTCCGCGCCGAAACGCCTCCAGGACCAGGTCGAAGCGCTCGGCGCTGGGCGCCGCGATCGCCGCGAGTAGATCCTCGTCACCCTGCGGCGGCTCAGCCGGCGCGTCGAGCTCGCGCGAGCGCATCGCCTTGGCGAACGACTCGCGGAAGGTGCGGCCGATCGCCATCACCTCGCCGACGCTCTGCATGTAGGTCGAGAGGCGGCCGGCGGCGCCCGGGAACTTCTCGAAGGCAAAGCGCGGGATCTTGGTGACGACGTAGTCGATCGTCGGCTCGAAGGAGGCGGGCGTGGCGCGCGTTATGTCGTTGGGGATCTCCTCGAGCGCGTAGCCGACCGCCAGTTTCGCGGCCATCTTGGCGATCGGGAAGCCGGTCGCCTTCGAGGCAAGGGCCGAGGAGCGCGAGACGCGCGGGTTCATCTCGATGATCGCGATGTCGCCGTCCTCTGGGTTGACGGCGAACTGGATGTTGGAGCCGCCGGTCTCGACGCCGACCGCGCGGATCACGGCGATCGCCTGGTCGCGCAGCTGCTGGTAGAGGTCGTCGGTGAGGGTCTGGGCGGGAGCCACGGTGACCGAGTCGCCCGTATGGACCCCCATCGGATCCATGTTCTCGATCGAGCAGATGATCACGACGTTGTCGTTGCGGTCGCGCATCACCTCGAGCTCGAACTCGCCCCAGCCGATCACCGACTCCTCGACCAGGACCTGGTTGATCGGGCTGGCCGCGAGCCCCTCGGAGACCACCTGGCGCAGCTCGGTCTCCGTCTCCCCCACGCCGCCGCCCTGGCCGCCCAGGGTGAAGGCGGGTCGGACGATCGCGGGCAGCGTGATGCGGCCGTCGGAGAGGCCCTCGTCGACCTCGGAGAGGGTGCTCACGGTCAGCGACCAGGGAATCCGCAAGCCTGCCTCGTTCATCGTGCGGCGGAACTCCTCGCGGTCCTCGGCGCGGTTGATCGCGTCGCGGTCCGCGCCGATCAGCTCGACGCCGTAGCGGTCGAGCGTGCCGTCCTCGGCCAGCGCCATCGCGACGTTGAGCGCGGTCTGCCCGCCCAGCGTCGGCAGCAGGGCGTCGGGTCGCTCCTTCTCGACGATCCGCGCCACCGGGCCGGGCAGCAGCGGCTCGACGTAGGTGGCGGTGGCGAACTCCGGATCGGTCATGATCGTCGCCGGGTTCGAGTTGACGAGCACGACTTCGTAGCCCTCCTCGAGCAGCACCTTGCAGGCCTGCACGCCGGAGTAGTCGAACTCGGCGGCTTGACCGATCACGATCGGTCCCGAGCCGATCAGCAGGATCTTCTCGATGTCGGTGCGCTTAGGCATGGGCCAATTCGAGGAAGGAGTCGAAGAGGTGGCGGGCGTCGTGCGGCCCGGGACCGGCCTCCGGGTGGTACTGGACGGTGGCGGCACGCACGTCGCGCAGGACCAACCCCTCGACCGTGCGGTCGTAGAGGTTGAGGTGGGAGAGCTCGGCGGCGCCGAAGTCGGTATCCCAGCGGACCGGCTCGTCAGCATCGATCGTCGGCTCTCCACCGGGGCCCCGAACCGCGAAGCCGTGGTTCTGCGAGGTGATGTCGATGCGTCCCGTCGCCAGCTCCTTGACCGGGTGGTTGGCACCGCGGTGACCGAAGGGCAGCTTGAAGGTCTCCAGGCCGACCGCGCGGCAGAGCAGCTGGTGGCCGAGGCAGATGCCGAAGACCGGCTTGACGCCGACCAGCTCGCGGACGGTCGCGACGACATGGTCGAGCGCGCCGGGGTCGCCGGGCCCGTTGGCGAGGAAGACGACGTCGGGGTCCTCGCCGAGGACGTCCTCGGCGGAGGTCGCGCAGGGGAGCAGCGTCACCCGGCAGTCGCGCTCGCGCAGCTGCCGGACGATGCTGAGCTTGACGCCGGTGTCGATGCCGACCACGTGCGGCCCGCTGCCCTCGAAGCGAATCGGCGCCGACGGCGTGACCGTGCGGGCGAGGTCGGTGCCGGCCATCGAGGGCTCGGCCGCGACCCGCTCGCGCGCCTCTCCCTCGGGGACGGCTGCGCTGAAGATGCCGCCGCGCATCGCGCCGCGATCGCGGATGTGGCGGACCAGTGCCCTGGTGTCGACGCCTGTGATGCCGGCGACGCCGCAGTCGGCGAGCCAGTCGAGCCAGCCGCCCTCGGCGGTGGCCACGTCCTCGCGGTTCTTGGCGTCGCGCATGACTACGCCACGCGCGTGGACGCGGTCTGACTCCATCGCCGCAGCGGAGACGCCGTAGTTGCCGATCAGCGGGTAAGTGAAGACGATGATCTGCCCGGCGTAAGAGGGATCGGTGACCGACTCCTGGTAGCCGGTCATCGCCGTGTTGAAGACGACTTCGCCGGTGACCGCCTCGGGGCTGCCGCAGATCTCGCCGTCGAAGCGGGTGCCGTCCTCGAGCAGGATGTAGGCGCTCATGACGCGACCCCGAGGCTGAAGCTGCGCAGCCGGTAAGCGACCTGGCCTCCGGCCAAGGTCATCAGCACGCGGCCGGTCAGCTCCTCGCCCGCGCACCAGGAGTTATCCGAGCGGCTCTCGTAGCCCTCCTCGCCGACCGTCCAGGTCGCGCCCAGGTCGCAAAGCACGACGTTTGCCTCGCTGCCCGGCGCGAGGGTCGGCCGCGGCAGCCCGAACGACTCGGCACCGCCCGCCAGCCGCTCGACCACCAGCCCCAAATCCAGCACTCCAGGCCTGACCAGGTAGGTGTGGAGCGCCGCGAAGGCGGTCTCGAGGCCGGTCACACCCATCGCCGCCTGCTCGAACGGCACCTCCTTTTCCTCCGCCGCGTGTGGGGCGTGGTCGGTGGCGATGCACTCGATCGTGCCGTCGCGCAACCCGTCGAGTAGGGCCTGCCGATCCTCCTCCGCGCGCAGCGGCGGGTTCATCTTGAAGCGCCTCGCGTCGAGGCTCCGCACCGCCTCGTCGGTGAGGCAGAGGTGGTGCGGGCTCGCCTCGGCGCTGATCTGAACGCCGGCCGCCTTGGCGGCCCGCACGACGTCGACGGACTCGGCAGCCGAGAGGTGCTGGACGTGGATGCGCGCCTCCTCGTATGCGGCGAGCGCTGCGTCGCGGGCGATCGTCGTCGACTCCGAGACCGAGGGAATGCCCGCCAGACCGAGCGCCGCGGAGACCGGGCCCTCGTGCATGACGCCCTTGCCCGAGAGCTCGGAATCCTCCTCGTGGAGGGCGAGCGTCCCGCCGCAGAGCCGCTGATACTGGAGAGCGCGCCGCAGCACGCGGGCGCTGCGCACCGGCAGCCCGTCGTCGCTGAACCCGAGCGCCCCGGCGTCACGCAGTGCCGCCATCTCGGTCAGCTCCTTCCCGTCCATGCCACGGGTGACCGTGGCGAGGAAACCGACCGGCACCGAGGCCTGGTCACGGGCCGCCTCGCGCAGCGCCTCGACGTCGGCGGGAGTGGAGACGGGAGGATCGGTGTTTGCCATTGCCAGCACGCCGCAATAGCCGCCCGCAGCCGCGGCACGGGTGCCGGTCTCGAGGTCCTCCTTGTGCTCCTGGCCGGGCGTACGCAGATGGACGTGGGGATCGAAGAAGGCTGGGAAGGCATGCAGGCCGGCGGCGTCGATCTCTTCGCCGCCGGCCGCGGGG
>DATABM010000123.1:0-18881 GCA_036259555.1 Solirubrobacterales bacterium | reverse complement strand
CCGGAAATGGTCGTCTTGCCGGCTCCCGAGAGCCCGGTGAACCAGAGGGTGAATCCCTTGTCGGCCATCGCTACGTCAGTCCTCCTTGTAAGCGTCGATCAGGATGTCGGCCGCCGCAGGAGTTCTCGCGCAACGAGGTGGCCGACATCCTGATCGACGCTTACAAGGAGGACTGACGTAGCGATGGCCGACAAGGGATTCACCCTCTGGTTCACCGGGCTCTCGGGAGCCGGCAAGACGACCATTTCCGGAATCCTCGAGAAGGAGCTGCGCGAGCGCGGCTCCAAGCTGGAGATCCTCGACGGCGACATCGTGCGCGAAAACCTCTCCAAGGGGCTCGGCTTCTCCAAAGAGGACCGCGACACCAACGTGCGCCGCATCGCCTTTGTCGCCGACCTCCTGTCGCGCAACGGCGTGCCGGTGATCACCGCCGCGATCTCCCCCTACAAGGAGATCCGCGACGAGGCGCGCCAGACGATGGGCGACCGCTTCATCGAGGTCTACGTGAAGGCGTCGGTCGACACCTGCGCAGAGCGCGACGTCAAGGGGCTCTACAAGAAAGCCTTCGCCGGCGAGATCAAGGAATTCACGGGCGTGTCGGACCCCTACGAGGCTCCGGAGAACCCCGAGGTCGTCTGCGACACCGAAAGCGAAACGCCCGAGGAGTCGGCGCAGAAGCTGATCGCCTACCTCGAGCAGCGGGACCTGCTGCCGGCCGCCGCGGTCGCCGCTTAGTCCGTCAAGGCTTCTGCGGCACCTGCGGCTCGGCCAGGCCGTAGGTGTCGTAGGCGCCGAAGCGAGCGAAGGTCTTGTGGGTCGGGCCGTGGAAGTCGGATGACGCGGTGGGGACGAGGCTGAGCTGCTCGCAGAGCGCCAGCAGGTGCCCGGTCTGCTCCTTTGAGTGGGTCGGGTAGAAGGCCTCGACGCCCTCGATCGGCAGGGCGCGAATCAGCTCCTCGACCTCTGGCGGCTCTGAGATGTCCCAGTAGGGATGGGCGACGACGGGGACGCCGCCGGCTTCCTTGATCACCTCGACGGCCTCTGTGGCGGTTGGCCAGCGGCGCGGCACGAACGCCTTCGCGCCCGGCACCAGGTACTCCTCGAAGAAGGGGCCGAGGTCGCCGCTGGCGCCGGCGGCCCGGGCGATGTGCGGTCGTCCGATCGACAGCGCGTCGCCCGCCTCGCGGATCGCGTCGTCGATCGTCAGCTCGAAGCCCTCGCGGCGCAGGTTGTCGATGATCTCTTCCGCTCGCGAGACGCGCTCCCGCTGGGCTCGCTCGCAGGCCGGCGCGATCTTCTCCAGATCGATCCAGTAGCCGCAGACGTGCAGGTCTTCGGCGTACTCGTGCACGCACGACATCTCGATCGCCGGCACCAGCTCGACGCCGAGGCGCCCCGCCGCCTCCCGCGCCTCCTCGACGCCCGCGATCGCGTCGTGGTCGGTGAGGGCGAGCGTGGTGACGCCCGCCTCGTAGGCTTCGGCGACCACCGCGGCGGGCGCCAGCTGGCCGTCGGAGACGGTCGAGTGACTCTGCAGCTCGACGAGCATGAGATCGGCACCCTAGCCATTGGGGCACGCCATCTTCCGCCCTCCTGTGATCCTTCGGCGCTGGCGCAGGACGATTCCCACCCCCAGGCCAACCAGAATCGCCGCGGCAAGGTCGAGAACGCGACTCAGGGTCGCCGTCACTGCGACGCCCAGGGCTACCGGAACCGCCACGCAGCAAACAGCAAGACCAAATCCGCCGCCAACCAGCGCCGCCCCCCACCGCGAGCGCTTTCTCCCGCGGCCCTGATCGGAGCGGAAGCTCGCGGCGAGCCCATCCGCGACCGCCATGGCAGCACCGGCTGGAGCGGCAATCGAGAGCAGCAGTCCGTTGCTGTCCTGTTTCAGATCGAGGTCCAGGAAGGAGCAGCACTCGGCCTCGGCGGCCACTATCTCCTCAAGGCGTAGCCGCGTGCCCGCGGTGTCGTGGAACCGCAGCAGATGGCGATTCCCTTCCCTCTCGTGAGAGAGCAGGCTCTCGGCACCCAGCGTCTTCACGGTGGCGAGACGCTCTTCGAGCGTGGCGGCGCCGAGCGTGCAGGCAATCGTCGTTTCGTCGGACATCACTCCTCCTTGGTCGAGGCGCTAGTGTGGGACCTGAACCTGAGTTGAGGTCAAGAAAAGCGTCAGATCGATGCCGAACGCCACGCTCACCATCGGGGAGGTCGCAAGCCATGCCGGAGTCAGCGTGTCCGCGATCCGCTTCTACGAGCGCCGTGGTCTCCTTCCCGTGCCGGAGCGAGAGGGCGGCTGGCGCCGTTACACCCCAGCGACGGTCGAGCGGCTCGCCGTCATCGAAACGGCGAAGCGGGCTGGATTCTCGCTCGATGAGGTCGGCGTCCTGCTGGCCGCCACCGACGAAGGCGCCCCCGCTCACGAACAGCTGCGCACGCTCGCTTCGCGCAAGCTGCCTGAAATAGAGGCGCTGATCGAGCGCGCCGAGGCGATGCGGCAGTGGCTCCTCGTGGCACGCCAATGCGATTGCGACGAGCTCGACGTCTGCGCCCTTTTCGATCGTGGTTGAGACGACTCGACGGCCGTCCGTAACTGCTGAATACACTGCGCCGCCGTGTTCGAAAAGGTCCTGATTGCCAACCGCGGCGAGATCGCGATTCGGGTCGCCCGCACCCTCAAGGAGATGGGGATCGCCTCGGTCGCGGTCTACTCGGAGATCGACCGCGACGCTCCGCATGTGCGCGAGGCCGACGAGGCCTTCCTGATCGGTCCCGCGGTCCCCGCGGAGAGCTACCTGAACATCTCGAAGATCATCGAGACGGCGCAGCAGGCGGGCGCCCAGGCGATCCATCCCGGCTACGGCTTCCTCGCCGAGAACGCCGACTTCGCCCGCGCCTGCGCCGAGGCGGACATCGTCTTCGTCGGGCCGCCGCCCGAGGCGATCGAAGCGATGGGCTCCAAGACGCGGGCGCGCGAGATCATGGAGCAGGCCGGCGTGCCGATCGTCCCCGGCTCCACCGAGGTGGCGACCGACCTCGAGGACGCCAAGCGCCAGGCCGACGAAGCCGGCTACCCGGTCGCCTGCAAGGCGGCCGGCGGCGGCGGCGGCAAGGGTTTTCGCGTCGCGATGACGCCCGACGACCTCCAGGACGCCTACGAGGGCGCCTCGCGCGAAGGCGAGAAGTTCTTCTCCGACCCGCGTGTCTACATCGAGCGCTACCTCGTCGACCCCCGCCACGTCGAGGTCCAGGTGCTCGCCGACTCGCACGGCAACGTCATCCACCTCGGCGAGCGGGACTGCTCGTTGCAGCGCCGCCACCAGAAGGTGGTCGAGGAGGCGCCCGGGCCGCACGTCGACGAGGAGATGCGCGAGCGGATCGGCAAGATCGCCACCGACGCGGCCGAGGCGGTCGGCTACCGGGGCGCCGGCACGATCGAGGGCATGCAGGTCGGCGACGAGTACTTCTTCCTCGAGATGAACACGCGCGTGCAGGTCGAGCACTGCGTGACCGAGATGGTGACCGGCATCGACATCGTCCGCGAGCAGATCCTGGTGGCTGCCGGGGAGCCGCTCTCGATCGCACAGGACGACGTCGAGCTGCGCGGCTGGGCGATCGAGTGCCGGATCAACGCCGAGGCGGCGCACAAGAATTACGCGCCGGCACCGGGCGCGATCACCAGCTACCGCGAGCCGGCCGGCCCCGGGGTTCGAGTCGACTCCGGCGTCGAGGCGGGCTCCGAGGTGACCCCGATGTACGACCCGATGGTGGCGAAGCTGATCGTCTGGGACGTCGACCGCGAGCACGCGACGCGCCGCATGCTGCGGGCGCTCGACGAGTACGAGGTCGGCGGCCTGACGACGCTGATCCCCTTCCACAAGGCGATCCTCGCCACCGAGCAGTGGGCGCGAGGCGAGACCTGCCGCGACCTGATGGAAGACAAGGAGTGGCTGAAGACCACCGCTCCCGCCGACGCGCCGACGCCAGCCCCGAGCGAGGACGGGCAGGGCGAGCTGGTCGCCCGCGACTACAAGGTCGAGGTCTCAGGCAAGCTCTTCGAGGTCAAGGTGCTGGGTGAGGCCGGTGGGCCGGTGGGGGCTGCGGCGCCGGCGGCGGGCGGTGGCCGCAAACCGCCGAAGCGCGAGCGCAAGGGCGGCGGTGGCGCCAGCGCCTCCAGCGAGTCGCTGCCGTCCCCCTTGCAGGGCACCGTGCTCAAGGTCGCCGTCGAGGAGGGAGCGGAGGTCTCCGAGGGCGACCTGATCTGCGTGATCGAGGCGATGAAGATGGAGAACGAGATCGCCGCCCACCGCTCGGGCAAAATCACCTCGCTCAACGTCGCCGAAGGCGCCGCGGTCTCCGCCGGCGACGTCCTCGCCATCATCGAGTAGCTGGTCGGAGGAGAGGGGCCGGTGATCCCTCGCCTACGCCCACACCCGCCTGCGGCGGGTGTAATTCAGAGCCGCTTCGCGGCAGGAATCACTCCGCGGTGCCGATGGGGAGGCTAGGGCGAGGGAACACCGGCCCCTCTCCTATCGAGCGCTCGCTCAGCGTTCGCGTTCGCGGCGAGATTTTTCGCGTTCGCGTTCCCGTTCCCTGAGTTCACGTTGCTTTTGAGCTTGTAAGCGCTGGAACTCGATCCGCGTTAGGGGGAGTTTCGGGGTGACTTCGCGGCAGACGGAGCCGGTGCAGTCGAGCAGCCGCTTCATCTGCCGGTGCAGGAAGTTCCGGATCGGGAAGAAGTTCGGGACCTTGTGCAGCGAGTTGAGCTCGTGCGGGTCGCGGTTGATGTTGTAGAGCTCCTTCTCGCCGGTCGGCCAGGCGATGTACTTGTAGGGGCCGAGCCTGATTCCCGCGTAGTCCTTCGGCGGTGCCAGCAGCGAGGCGGTCGCCTTCGGGCCGCTCGCCGAGGCGTTCGCGCCGCCTGCGCGCGAGTCTCTCGCGCCGGATGCGCCCGCCGCCTCGGCCCCCTCTTCGGGAATCTCACCGTGCCCTTCGACGTCGCTGGTCTCGACGAAGGACTCGAAGAGGATCGGACGGCGACTGCGCAGTTCGGGATCTTCCATGTAGGGGACGAGCGAGCGCCCGTCGATGCTCTTGGTCGCCGCGGCCCCGGCCAGCTCCAGCAGGGTCGGAGCGATGTCGATGTTCGCGACCAGCTCGCCGGTCGAGCTGTCGGGTTTGATTCCCGGCCCTCTGATCAGGAACGGCATGTGGGTCGCCGGCTCGTAGGCGAGGAACTTGCCGCCGAGCAGGCGGTGCTCGCCGAAGAAGAAGCCGTTGTCGGAGAGGAAGAGGACATAGGTGTTGCCGAGGCGGCCCATCGCGCCGAGCGTGTCGATGATCCGTTTGACCCCGTCGTCGACTGCGCGCAGCGACTCGAGTTGCTTCTGCCAGTAGACCCGGTAGGTGCGCTTCTCGTTCGGCGTCAGATGCGGCGCGTCGCGGATGAAGCGGGGCTTGTCGGTCACGTTGCCCTCGTCGAACCCTTCGGAGCGATCGTGCGGCACGCGCTTGCCCCGGAACCAGTCGTAGTGGCGCGGCGCGGGCTCCGGCCCCGCCGGCCGCCGGAAGTCGCCGTGCGGGGCGGTGTAGTCGAGCAGGGTGAAGAAAGGCTGTCCGGCCGGCGTCGCGAACATCTCGTTGGCGGCGATTTCGGTCAGCTTGTCGGTGATGTAGAAGCACGGTTGCCCGTTGGCCGGCGCAAAGGGGCAGCCGAAGTCGTCGCGGACCGTGTATTCGCGCGGTTCCCAGGTTCCCGGGTCGCCGAACGGGCCGATGATCTGACCCCCCGTGTTGAGGCTGTAGCCGTAGTAGTAGTGGGTGGTGTCCGATTTCGGGATCGAGTACCAGGCGCTCCAGCCCGGCGGTACCTCGAGCCCGGTGCTGTACGGCTCGTCGCCGTAGCCGTTCATGAACTTGCCGACGTGGATCGTGCGGTAGCCCGCGGCCTGCAGCCAGGTGGCGATGTTGTTGCTGGCCGCGCCCCTGAAGCTGAAGCCGAGGTAGCCGCCGTTCGGCTGGACGTTGCCCTTGACGTTGTGGCTGTGGGCGTAGCGGCCGGTCAACAGGCTGACCCGGGAGGGGCAGCAGAGCGGGTAGGGCACGTAGTAGCGATTGAACGTCATGCCTTTCTTGGCGATCAGGTCCAGCGTGTTCGGCATCGCCCGCGTCTCGCCGCCTCCCGGAAAGGTTTCGAAGGTGGCGTAGAGGCTGTCCAGCGTCTGGTCGTCGGTCTGGATGACGACGAAGTTGGGCGCTTCGCCGGCGGTGCGCGGCGGCGGGATCGGACCGGCGGCGCTGCGCGCCGCGGCCAGCCAGAGGCTGAGCGCGCAGAGCAGCGTCAGGAGGGACGCGACAATTGCGAGCCGCGCGGCGGTGGACGTGCGGATGTCGCTCGTTCGGTGCATCAAAGGAGTTGCCGGGCCTGCCGACCGGTTCGGCCTGCCAAGAGACCAACCCTTCCCGGCCGGCTGAGTTGCGAAACGCTAGAGATCGACTAGGACGCGCCGAGCTTCTTCGCCGCGTCGCGGAAGTTCTTGACGGTCGCGGCGGGTGCTTTGCGCCCTTCCAGCTTCTCGCCGTGCCGGTTGACCCAGATCACGGGCACGTTCATTTTCAGCAGCGGCGCCACGTCGGTCTGGTAGCTGGAGGCGATGTGGACCCAGCCTTTCTTGCTGCCGATCCGGCGTGCGCACTCTTTGAAATGGGTGGGGTCGGGCTTGTAGCTGCGCACCTGCTGGGCGGTGACGACGAGGTCGAGTTCGGTCCGCAGGTGACGGCGGGAGATGCCGAGCAGCTTGTCGTCGATGTTGGAGACGATCCCGATCTCGTAGCGTTTGCCGAGCCGGTCCATCGCGGCGTTCGACTCGCGGAAGGGCAGCCAGTAGGCGACGCTGTCTGGCAGGAATTGGGCGCGGGAGGGCTCGATCTCCCAGCCGACCTCGCGGGCGACTTTGACGATCGTGCGGCGCAGCACCTCGGCGTACAGTTCGTAGGAGCCGGCCATGATCTCGGCCTGCACTTCGAAGAAGCGCTCCATGAAGGGCCCCTCGTCGAAGCTGAAGCCGTCCTTCTCCGCCTCTTTCCTGCAGGCCTCGAGGATCCCCTTCTCCCAATCGATCAGGGTGCCGTAGCAATCGGCGGTCACCCATTTGATGGTTTTCAAGGCGGGGAGGGGCATGACGAGCCGCGGCATTATAGGCTGCCGCCCGCGCTCTGTCGGGCGCCTCTCCCGCATGGACCTCCTCGAGTACCAGGGCAAGCAGCTGTTCGCCGCGCACGGCATCGCCGTGCCGAGTGGCGAGGTCGCCGCGACCGTCGAGGAGGCCGTGGGGGCGGCGGAGCGGATCGGCTATCCCTGCGCCATCAAGGCCCAGGTGCTGATCGGCGGCCGTGGCAAGGCGGGCGGGATCAAGATCGCCGCCGACGCCGAGGAGGCGCGGGCGCATGCCGAGGCGATCATCGGCATGGACATCCGCGGCCCGCGCGGCGAGGGGCCGTTCCGGGTGGAGCGCGTCTGGGTCGAGGGCGGCTCCGACATCGCCGCCGAGTACTACGCGTCGGTGATTCTCGACCGCGGCGAGAAGAAGCTGCTGGCGATGGTCTCGGCGAAGGGCGGCATGGACATCGAGGCGGTCGCCGAGGAGGACCCCGAGGCGCTCGTCAGGCGCCATGTCGACCCGAGCAAGCCCTTCGACGCCGCTGCCGCCCGCCCGATCGTCGACGCAGCCGGCCTCGACGAGGACGTTCGCGACGAGGCGGCCGAGGTGCTGGCAAAGCTTGCCGAGACGGCGATGGCCGAGGACGCGACCCTGATCGAGGTCAACCCGCTGATCGTCACCGCCGACCGCAAGGTCGTCGCGCTCGACGCCAAGGTGACGATCGACAACAACGCCCTGTACCGCCACGAGGAGCTGGCCGCGATCGACGCCGAGTCGGTCGACGATCCGCAGGAGGCGATGGCGCGCGAGAAGGGGCTGACCTACGTCAAGCTCGACGGCAACGTCGGCATTCTCGCCAACGGCGCCGGCCTCTGCATGTCCACGCTGGACGTCGTTGCCCAGGCGGGGGGCGCCCCGGCAAACTTCCTCGACGCGGGCGGCGGCTCGAAAGCCGAGGCGATCGTCGACGCGCTGACCGTGATCTCCTCCGACCAGAAGGTCACCGCGATCCTCTTCAACATCTTCGGCGGCATCACCCGCTGCGACGAGATCGCCAAGGGGATCGTCGAGGCCTCCGGGCAGCTCGACCTCGGCGTGCCGCTGGTCGTGCGGCTCGACGGGACCAACTCGGAGGAGGGCCTGGCGATCCTCGCCGAGGCCGACCTGTCGAACCTGCACCAGGAGAAGACGATGCTCGGCGCGGCTCAGAAGGTGGTCGAACTGGCAGACCACCCGCCCGCCGCGGACGTGGGAGCGAGCGAGTGAGATCGCCGGTGGTCATGAGCATGAGCGAGCGAGAGCAGAGCAGGCGGGCGCAATGTCGATAGTCGTCGGCAGCGACACGAAGCTGGTCGTCTCCGGGCTGACCGGCCGCGAGGGCTCCTTCCACGGGCTGCGCAACCGCTCCTACGGGACCGACCTCGTCGCCGGCGTCACCCCGGGCAAGGGCGGCCAGGACGTCGAGGGGGTGCCGATCTACGACTCGATCCGCGAGGCGGTCGAGCGGGAGGGCGCCAACACGTCGATGATCTTCGTCCCGGCCCGCTTCGCCGCGCCGGCGATCGACGAGGCGATCGAGTCGGGGGTCGAGACGGTGATCGCGATCACCGAGGGCATCCCGGTGCTCGACATGCTGAAGACCTACTGGAAGGCGCAGGAGGCGGGGGTGCGGCTGATCGGCCCGAACTGTCCCGGCGTGCTGTCGCCCGGCAAGGCGAACGTCGGCATCATCCCGGCCCAGTTCTTCGACCCCGGCAGGATCGGCGTCGTCTCCAAGTCGGGCACGCTGACCTACCAGATCGGCAACGAGCTGAAGCAGGCCGGCGAGGGCAATTCCTCGATCGTCGGCATCGGCGGCGACCCGATCGTCGGCTCGGACTTCATCGACATCCTGAAGCTGTATGAGGCCGACGAGGAGACCGAGCTGATCGTGATGGTCGGCGAGATCGGCGGCGACGCCGAGGAGCGCGCCGCCGAGTTCATCGCCTCGAGCATCTCCAAGCCGGTCGTCGCCTACATCGCCGGCTTCACGGCGCCGCCCGGCAAGCAGATGGGCCACGCCGGCGCGATCATCTCCGGCTCCTCGGGCACCGCCCAGGCCAAGAAGGAGGCGCTGGAGGCCAAGGGCGTGCGGGTCGGCGAAAGTCCGACCGAGACCGCTCGGATCGCGGTCGAGACGCTGCGGGCGCTTTAGTAGCGGCTCAGTAGACGGGCTTGGGTCGCAGCACCAGACTTCGAGCGATCGCTTCCATCCCCGCGAAGGAGCCGTAGGGGTTGCCCGTTTCGATGAAGTCCGGCGCTGGGGGAGCGTTGACCACGACTTTGACGCCGCCGAGGTCGACCCAGGCGGTGAACGCTTTCGGTGCCTCTGCGGGGCAGCGCCTGAAGTTCTTTTTGTAGCCGCCGTAGATCGTCGCGCTGCCTTCGGCGAGGGCGATCGTCCTGGTTCGCGTGCACTTCCAGGCGGTGATTGAGCGGCTGGTCTTGGAAGCGGTGAAGACGCCCCAGGTATCGGGCGTCCAGATTCCCAGTCGGATGTTCGCGTAGAGGATGTTCAGGGGTGCGTATGGGCCTTCCGCGAGTCCTCCGTGGGTTTCCGGAACCGCCTCCGCGCTGAATCCAGAAGCGAAGAGGCGATTGTTCGGCAGGTCGCCGCCCGGCCTGAACGTGCGCCCGAGCCAGTAGACGGGGATGTCGATCGCCGGATCGTCGAGCCCGACTTCGGCATCAGAGCGTTCGGCGGCGGTGTATGGGGTCGGCTCGAGGATGTGTGCCTGCTGGCGCGGCGCCAGTTCGGCGACAACGCGATCGTTGGTGGCGACGGAGCCGCCCATGGCCACAACCGTGGCGACCGTGTTGCCGCTGCGCCAGGCGAGGAGCGAAGCCTTGTGTTTGCCGCGCATCATGTAGAGGAACCAGGCTCGGGGCGTGTGGAAGAGCCGGGTCCGTGCGCCAACCCTGAGGTCCGTCTCCACCTCCCGGGGCGGCCCGCCGGTCAGTGCGCGGCTGAGCAGCGTGGGGACCAGGTGCCAGGCGTCCTCGGCGGCGGCGGCACTGCCGAGCGCCAGCACGCCGCTGAACACGACCGGCGCGACGGGCTGCGCCCCGGGGATCTCGTAGCGGCTGCCGTAGGCGGCGATGCATCCGCTGGGGCGATACCTGCGCACGAAGTCGACCATCTCGCCGTGCTGGGCGGACGGGTCGCTGAAGGCTTCGCAAAGCAAGCCGTCGCTTCCCCGCCCCTCGCCGAGGTAGCCGTTGCCGGAACCGGGCGGCAGGTCGGTGAGTCGCAGCACCATCTCCGACTGGTTGACCTTCGGCGGGCGGTAGCCATCGGCCGCGTCACTCGAGGAGTTGCTGAGCAGCACGCCGAGTGCGGCTGCGAGCATCGCGACGAATGCGGTGGCGCCGATGCGGAAACTGGACGAGACCGCCATGCGGCGCGAGTATAGGCGGGGGGTTCGCGGGTTAGGTTGCGTTGCTAGGCTCGCCGCACGATGGCCGCCGACACGATCTCATTTGCCCGCGGCGCCCCGAGCGCCGATATCCTGCCCAAGGACGCCGTCCGCGACGCGGCGGCCGCGGCGCTGTCGGAGGACTGGCAGAAAGCGCTCTCCTACGGAACCGGCGTCGGGCATCCCGGCCTCTGCCAGTGGGTGGCGGAGCGGCACGGCGGCCTCGACGCCGGCCAGGTGATGATTGCCAACGGGTCGCTGGAGGCGGGCTGGATGCTCTTCGACCACCTGCTGGAACCGGGCGACCGGGTGATCGTCGAGCAGCCGACCTACGACCGCACCCTGCTGATGCTGCAGCGGCTCGGGGTCGAGCTGGTGCCGGTGGCGCTGGAGGCCGACGGCATCGACGTCGGCGCGGTCGAGGCGGCGCTCGCCGATGGGCCCGTCAAGCTCGCCCACGTCATCCCCAACTTCCACAACCCGGCCGGCTGCACGCTCTCGGCCGAGAAGCGGGTGCGGCTGGTCGACCTCGCCGCCGAGCACGGCTTCTGGCTGTTCGAGGACGACCCCTACCGCGAGCTGCCCTTCGAGGGCGAGCCGCTGGAGACGATGCTCTCGCTCGACAAGGCAGGCCGCGTCGTCCACGCCTCGTCCTTCTCGAAGACGGTGAGCCCCGGCGTGCGAGTCGGCTACCTGGCCGGGCCCGCCGAGGAGATCGCCAAGCTCGCCAAGCGAGCCAACGAGACCTACATCTCACCCAACATGCTGGCCGAGGCGATCGTCTTGGAGCTCTGTCGCTCGGGCGGCCTCGACGACAACATCGAGTTCGTCCGGGGCGCCCTGCGCGACCGGCGCGACGCCCTCGTCGATGCCCTGCGCGAGCAGATCCCGGAGGCCGAGTTCGTCGTCCCGGCCGGGGGCTACTTCCTCTGGCTCGACCTCGCCGAGGGCACCGACACGACTGCCCTGCTCGTCGAGGCCAAGGGTGAGGGCGTCGCCTTCGTCGCCGGTCCCGACTTCATGATCGGCGGCGGGACCAACAGCCTCCGCCTCTCCTTCGCCAGCGTCCCGCCGGATCGCATCCCGGAGGGGGTCGGCCGCATCTCCCGTGCTCTAGAGCGAGTCCGGGCCGGCTCCCCCGCCTAAAGCCGATCCCGGTTAGGGCTGAAACGTCTTGTACTTTTTCCGCGGCGCCGCTAGCGGCAGCCACTGACTGTCTTCGGAAAAAGTTAAGTGGAAGTCCTACCGGGATCGGCTTCTAGCGCCCATACCGGTCAGACGAGAGCACGAGCTGCTCGGGAATCGCCGCCCGCGGCGGTGGCGCCGGGTCGGCCCGCACCGAGACCGTCTCGGCGACGCTGCGCGAGACGTGGTGGGGACCGTCGGCCGAGGCGATCGTCACGCCCTCCTCGTCGGAGCTCTCGACCTTGCCCTCAAGCCCCGGGTGCAGGCCGGCGTCCTTGAGGTAGTGCAGCAGCTCCTCGGCCTCGTTCTCGAAGCGCAGGACCACGACGTCGGCGTCGACCTCGACGTCGGCGAGCAGCGAGCCGCGCTCGCGCGCCCCCTCGACGATCGGGTGGCCGTGCGGGCAGGTCGTCGCGTCGCCGATCGCCGCCCGCATCCGCTCCTCGAGCACCGGCGACATCGCGTGCTCGATCCGCTCCGCCTCCTCGTGCACCTCGTCCCAGGGGATGCCGAGGACGTCGGTCAGGAAGCGCTCGATCATGCGGTGGCGACGAACGATGTAGCTGGCGTGCTCGCGCCCGGACTCGGTGAAGGCGAGCGATTTGTCGGGGTTGCGCTCGACGTAGCCGTCGTCGACGAGGCGGCCGATCATCTCGTGGACCGTGGGCGGCGAGAGCTGCATCGCGCGGGCGATGTTGGCGCCGGTCATCGGCAGCCCGGCCTCCTCCAACCAGAACATGATCTCCAGGTACTCCTGCTCGGCGACGGTCGCGCTCTCCTGCGACAAGCGAGTGCTCCTTCCTGCGGTCGGGTGGGGCTGCGCCGATACTAGAGATCGGCGGGCGGCCGCTCAGCGTTCCGCCAGGCTGGAGACGACGGCCTCGTAGAAGCCGTCGCCCATCGCCCCTTCGGTCACCGTGACGTTGTCCCACGCGGCGAGCGCGCCGCGGAGGCCCGGGTCGCGCTCGGGCCCGTTGGCGACGACGAAGAAGCGGCCAACCGCGGCGGCGACCTCGAGGTCCTCGATCGAGTCGCCGATCGCGATGCAGTCCGCCGGGTCGTAGCCCCGGGCACGGGCGTGGGCGGCGGCGGCGTTGGCCTTGCTGACCAGCTTGGGCACCAGGTGGTAGGCGTGGGCGGGCTCGCCAGTCGTCGCCAGCGGCCGGTTGATCGCCCCGTTGTCGAGGAAGCGCAGGTCGTCGTGTCCCTCCTCGGCCAGCAGCGCGTTGACCTCGCCGACGTCGACCGCGCCGCGGAAGAGGTGGGAGAGGACGCGGCCGTGGTGCCAGGGCGAGTGGTATTCGATCCGCTCCGGGAAGCGCTCGAACAGCAGCTCCGGGATGCCGCGCGCCTCGATCTTCTCGTAGACCGTGCCCTCATCGTCCGGCACCAGGTCCCCGGTCAGCAGCGTCGTCTCGCCGTCGATCGCGAAGGCGCAGCCGGCCTCGTATATGTAGGAGGTCTGCCCCATCAGGCGGGCCGCCTCGTGGACCTGCGGCTCCCGGCGGCCGGACATGATCACGACCTCGACGCCGGCCCGGTCGCAGGCCTGAAGGCCGCGCGCCTGGGCCAGCGAGAAGCCGCCCTCGGCGTCGCGGAAGAGCGAGCTGCCCTTGCCGAGCAGGGTGCCGTCGAGATCCACGTAGACGCAACTCAGGGCCAAGGGGTTGGTTACCGTAGCGGTCATGGGGCGGCGTTTACTCATAACCGGCTTCGCGGCTGTGCTGCTCGCTGGGCTGAACCCGGTTGCCGCCTCAGCAGCCGAGCGGATCGCCGTCCAGCCCGACGGCAAGATCGTCGTGGCCGGCCACACCGTCGGTTACCAAGGCTTTATCGCCCGGCTGAACCGCGATGGGCAGCTCGACCCGGGCTTTGGACAGGGAGGAATCGTCCTCGATCGGGATCTTCTCGCCCCAGCGGCGGTGGCGATCCAGCCCGACGGCAAGATCGTCGTCGCCGCCGGGTGGTCTGTGTGGCGCTACGAGGCAAACGGCGCCCCCGACCGGCAATTCGGGAAAGAGGGAGTTGCGGTCCACAGCACCGGCACGGATCCGGTCGCGATCGAGGTCCTTCCGGACGGACGGATCGTCGTCGCAGCGAACTACTACGCCAAACTGCTGGCCGACGACGCGATCGCCTACGTCTATTCGCCGGACGGGAAGAGCGTGGTGACGCTGGGCCAGGTCAAGTGGACGAATATGGCCGGCCTGGCGCTCCAACAGGCCGGCTCGCTAGCGATGGCGGGGCAACAGGGAGACAAGGGTCTGCTCGCGCGGTTCAGCCCTGGTTCCGAAGCCCCATACGATCCCGCCTTCGGCGCTGGAAGCGGGCTGGTGACGCTCTCCTATGGCCCGGCGCCGCTTCGCTTCGACGCGGTCGCCGCCGCGGAGAGCATGCTGTACGTCGCCGGTCGCGCCGGACGGCGCACGGTGGTCGGGCGTTTCTCCGGGGACGG
Source organism: Solirubrobacterales bacterium (assembly GCA_036259555.1). GTDB lineage: Bacteria > Actinomycetota > Thermoleophilia > Solirubrobacterales > 70-9 > VRUE01. The sequence goes on along the minus strand of DATABM010000123.1, from coordinate 4,626 downwards.
TGTTCTCGACCGAGGCTTTGGATCGCAGGGATTTGCGATTGCGGACACCGGCGCCCCTCGCCTCTTCGCACCAGGGGCTGTCGGCCGCCAAGGCGACGGGGCGATTGTCGTAGCGGGCGAGCGTGCCACCTCGCCGGGACGGCCCGCGCCCTGCCCGTCCTGCTGGACGCCGCAGCTCCTCCGCCTGACGCCCGCCGGGACGCTCGATGCGACCTTCGGCGTGGCGGGAGCGGCTGGTTTCGCCAACGCCGATGGATCGCCCTACCGGGCGCGCGGCGAAAGCCTGGCACTGCTGCCTTCCAGCCGAACCCTGATCGGCGGCGAAACGGTGGGACGGCAGAGGGGGGTGGTCCTGGCGGCGTTCGATGCGAGCGGTCGGATCGAGCCGTCGTTCGGCGACGACGGCGTAGCGGCTGTCGTCCCGTGCCCAGGGGCCGAGGCGGTACCGGTTCGCAGGGAGTGTCCGCCCTCGGCACGGGCACGGCTACGTGCCCGCCATATCTCGAGGGGAAGGCCGACGCTCAGCCTTCACGTGAGGCCAAATGCGCCCTGGGCGACGATCAAGGCGGTACGCGTCGACTTCCCGGGGATGCTTTGGGTGCCGCGCAGCCGCTTGAGGCAAATCGAGGCGATGGCCTCGAGCGAGGGCTCGCGAACCCCCGTCGATCTGCGCAAGGGGCCGTACAACACCCTCACGGTGGTGGCCAGGCGGCCGGCCCGAACCTTCATCCTTCGCCTGCCGCCGGGCACGTTGCGGCGGACTGCCGCGATTAGCCCCCGAGGACGCTTGGTGCTGCCGATGCAAGTCTCGTTCGGTGGCGACGAAAGAATCGAGGACCTCGAGGTGCGGAGCGGCGGTTGAGCCCTGAGGCGCGCGGTCCTATCTGGCGGCTGGCCGGCATGGCGCTTGAGCTGCCGCAGCCGCTCGCCGTCGGCATCGTCAACGTCACGCCCGATTCGATGTTCGAGGGGGCGCGCAGCGGCACGCCGGAGCAGGCGGTTGCCGACGGCCAGAGTCTCGTCGACGCCGGCTTCGACATGCTCGACGTCGGAGCGGTGGCGGCGCGCAGCGGGCCGCCCGTCCCGCCTGAGGATGAGGCGGCGGTCCTGCTCCCGGCGATCGAAGGGCTGGTGGCGCGGGCGGAGGCCGGCGCCTCGAGCGGGACCCGGGTGCCGATCTCGGCCGACACCTTCTCGCCCGAGGTGGCGCGGCAGGCGCTCGCGGCGGGGGCGGTCGCGGTCAACGACATCTCCGGCGGCTCCGAGGAGATGTTCGAGCTCGTCGCCGAGAGCGGCTGCGGTTACGTCCTCATGCACATCGAGGGCCCGCCGCGCGTCGATCGGCCGCCGCCCGACTACGGCGACGTGGTCGATCATCTCAAGCGGTGGTTCGAGGGGAGAGTCGAGCTGGCCCGACGCCTTGGGGTGGACGAGGAGCAGATCGCGATCGACCCCGGACTCGACTTCGACAAGACGACCGAGCAGAACCTGGAGATCCTGCGGCGGCTGCCCGAGCTGCGTGGGCTGGGGCTGCCGCTCTACGCCTCGCTCTCGCGCAAGGACTTCGTCGGCGCCGTGCTGGCAGGTTCGTGGGAGGAGCGCCTGCCGGCCGCCGAGCGCGAGTGGGGCACGGTCGCCGCGGTCGCCCTGGCGGTGCGCGGCGGCGCCGACGTGCTGCGCATCCACGACCGAAGCTCCCTGCAGGCCGTAAGGGTGGCGGGCCGAATCACCCGCACCCCGACACCCGACACCCCGATCCCCGACCCCCGCCGGCGAGTCAGGTTGTTGACGCATAGCGAACATAAGCTGACTGACGGAGGCGGGGGCTGATGGCGAGAAGCCTGCTGGAGACGCCGTGGGCAATCGCGATCGACCCCGCCCGCCGCGACGGGCGGGTGGTCGCCGAGTCCTCCGAGGAGGAGCGCCCGGCGCGGCCCGTCCCGCTACCGCGCTCGCTCGACGCAGGGCTCGTCGACGCCCTTCGCCGCAGCGGCGTCGAGCGCCTCTACTCCCACCAGCGCGAAGCGCTCGAGATCGCCGCACGCTCCAACGTCGTCCTGACCAGCGGCACGGCGTCGGGCAAGAGCCTTGCCTTCAACCTGCCGGTCCTCGATGGCATCGCCCGCGACGCCAAGCGCCGCGCCCTCTACCTGTACCCGACCAAGGCGCTCGCTCAAGACCAGGCGCGCAAGCTCGCCGCCCTGCGCCCGCCGAACCTGCGCGAGGCGATCTACGACGGCGACACCCCGCGCGAGGAGCGCCCGGCGATCCGCCGCCGCTCCAACCTCGTCCTCACCAACCCCGACATGCTCCACGTCGGCGTCCTGCCCAATCACAAGAGCTGGGGGAGCTTTCTCGCCAACCTCGGCTGGGTCGTCGTCGACGAGGCGCATACCTACCGCGGCGTGCTGGGCTCCCACGTCGCCAACGTGCTGCGGCGCCTGCGCCGCATCGCCCGTGCCTACGGCGCCGAACCGCGCTTCCTGCTCGCCTCGGCGACGATCGCCAACCCGGTTGAGCTGGCGGAGCGCCTCGTCGGCGAGCCCTTCGAGCTGGTCGACGACGACGGCGCGCCGCGCAGCGGCCGCGAGATTGCGATGTGGAACCCGCCGCTGATCGACAAGGCCAGCGGGACGCGCCGCTCGGCCCTCTCGGAGGCGGCCGACCTGCTCGCCGAGCTGGTCTCGCACGGGGTGCGGACGATCTGCTTCATGAAAAGCCGGCGCGGGATCGAGCTGATGCAGCGCTTCGCGCGCGAGAACCTCGTGGCGCGCGGCAAGCCGGAGCTGGCCGAGCGGATCGCGCCCTACCGCGGCGGCTATACGCCGCAGCAGCGGCGCGAGATCGAGGCACGCCTCGCACAGGGAGAGTTGCTGGCCGTGGTCGCCACCGACGCGCTCGAGCTGGGGATCGACATCGGCGAGCTCGACGCGGCGATCTGCGTCACCTTCCCCGGCACGGTCGCCAGCCTGCGCCAGATGTGGGGCCGGGCGGGGAGGCAGCGGCGCGGCCTCGCCGTCTACGTCGCCGGCCAGGACGCACTCGACCAGTTCTTCTGCCGCCATCCCGACGAGTTCATCGGCCGGCCGGTCGAGGCGGCGATCCTCGACCACGAAAGCGAGCAGATCGCTTCCCGCCACCTGGTCGCCGCCGCCTACGAGCTGCCGCTCAGCGCCGAGGACGACGAGGTCTTCGGTCCGACCTGGCGCGAGCGGGCCGAGCGGCTGACCGGCGCCGGCGAGCTGCGCCGCGCCGGGAAGCGGCTGCTGCCGCGCGAGAGCGGCTTCGTCGCCGCCAAGATCCCGCTGCGCTCGGCCTCGGCCGAGGCCGTCGCGGTGATCGAGCGCGACTCGGGCGAGATGCTCGGCCTGGTCGAGGCCGAGCGTGCCTTCACGACGATCCACCCGGGCGCGGTCTACCTCCACCTCGGCCGCTCCTACGAGGTCGAGCGACTCGACATAGAGGGGCGGCGTGCCGTCGTTTCGCGCTTCGACGGCGACTGGTACACGCGGCCGAAAAAGGAGACCGAGGTCTACATCGAGGGGGTCCGCGAGCAGCGCCAGACCGCCGGGGTCGAGCTGCACTTCGGTGAGGTCTCAGTCAGCGAGCAGGTGATCGCCTTCCAGCGCGTCTCGATTTCCGATCAGGAACCGATCGACGTGGTGGCGCTGGAGCTGCCCGAGCAGCACTTCGTCACCCAGGCGCTCTGGTACGTGCTGCCGGACCGGCTCAGCGGCTCGATGCCGCCGGACGTGCTGCTTGGCGCCCTGCACGCCACCGAGCACGGCCAGATCGCGGTGCTGCCGCTGATCGCGATGTGCGACCGCTGGGACATCGGCGGCCTTTCGACCAACATCCACTTCCAGACCGGCCGCTCGACGATCTTCATCTACGACGGCCATCCCGGCGGGGTCGGGATCACCCTGCGCGGCTACGAGCAGTTCGAGCGCCTGCTCGGCGACGCCGAGCGGCTGATCGCCGAGTGCCCCTGCGAATCCGGTTGCCCGTCCTGCGTGCAGAGCCCGAAGTGCGGCAATCTCAACGAACCGCTGCACAAGGCGGGGGCGCTGGAGCTGATGGGGACGATGCGGGCGGGGGGTCGATGAGCGGCGAAGCCGGTCCCGCGCTGCGGCGCCGGCAGATCGCCGTAATCGGCAGCGGTAGCTGCGACGAGGACTCCGACGCCTGGCAGCTGGCCGAGGAGGTCGGGCGGCGGCTGGCCGAAGCGGGCGCGACCGTAGTCTGCGGCGGGCTCCGCGGCGTGATGGAGGCGGCGGCGCGGGGAGCCGCGACCGCTGGCGGCGAGGCGATCGGGATCCTGCCGACGAGCGAGCCGCGTGACGCCAACCCGCATTGCACCCACGTCGTCGCGACCGGCATCGGCCACGGGCGCAACCTCGCGGTCGTCTCCTCGGGCGAGGCGGTGGTCGCGGTCGGCGGCGAGTGGGGGACGCTCTCGGAGATCGGCTTCGCGCGGGCGATCGGCCGCCCCGTCGTCGCGCTGCGCAGTTGGACGCTGAAGGGTGCGGGCGAGATGGGGTCAGCTCCGGGAGTGACCGTCGTGGGGACGCCCGAGGAGGCGGTCCGCGCGGCGCTCGACCCGACCTGAGCGCCGCCTGAGACCCG
>DATABM010000122.1:0-5841 GCA_036259555.1 Solirubrobacterales bacterium | reverse complement strand
AACATGTTTCTTGTACTGAGTAAGAAGCGAACCTACCTCTGAGCCGAGCCCCATGAGAGGGAAGACGAGAGCCATCTCACGAGAGATCTCGTCGTCGCCATCATTCAGGGGGCGCTGATCCGTGCGATTGGCTTGCTCCTGATAAACGCTCAAGTCCATTGAATTCTCCGGATATCCGCAAATAAGCAGCTAGATTTAGACCTTATTCGGTCTCCCGAGAAACTGATCCCCGCCTAAGTGAGAACCTGAAGGTGCGCTGTAACTCCCTAGGAGATGACGGCGCGGACCGAGGCGAAACTTCCGCCTACAGCATGCGTGTACCGCGCTAGCATCGTCTCTACGCGGTGGCCGACGATCTCGGCTAGGTCTGCGTCGTTGACGCCGGCGACGCGCAGGTGGGTGACGTAGCTGTGGCGGCACTCGTGGGGGCGGATGTCTAGGCCGGAGGCTTCCTGGGCGGGCTTCCAGAGGTCGCGGTAGAAGGTGCGCTCGCGCCATAGGCGGCCGCGTGGGGTCGGGAAGAGGAGCTGGCAGTCGGGACCATTGAGGTTGATCTGCGCTTCGAGCATCCAGGCGAGGGTCGCGGGGACGGGGACGACGCGGCCGGCGTCGGGCTCGCCGTGGTCGGTCTTCGTTCCCTCGAGGATCCGTCCCTCGTGGGCGGTGCGACGGACTTGGAGCGTTTCTCCGTCGAAGTCTTCGCGGCGAAGGGGGAGCACCTCCCCCAGCCTCAGACCGGTGTCGGTGAAGACGCGGACCATCGCCTCGTAGCGACCGGCGGCTTTGGCGAAGCGGTGCATCTCCTCGAAGCTGAAGACGCGGATCGGGCGGGGCTTCTTCCTTGCCCTCGGGTCGTTGGCGTATTCCGCTTCATGCCCCTGTTGTCCAGGCAGACCGCCGATTGCATCGGCCGAGACCGAAGCTCATGGGCATGTCCTTCGGTCTCGGGATGACCTTCGGCCGCTGTTCCCTCTCGATGGGCCAGCTCGCGAAGCTGGCCGACAAGCTCGCCGCCGACGAGAAATGAGACAGAGATGAGACTCCCAGGCGGCGGAACGCCCCGGAATCGCCCGGAGCGCCGCGGAACGCCCCTCCAGCCCCCAAGCCGGCGATCTGGCTCCACAAAAGGAAAAGGCCGGCATCTGCCGGCACTCCTCCCCATGCGCCCGACGAGAATCGAACTCGCGACCTTCGGCTTGAAAGACCGACGCTCTTTGGACCCCGTGAAGGGTCCGTTGACCACTGAGCTACGGGCGCCCGTTGCCCCTTAACTTTAGCTGCGTGGATCGTTCGAGGCGGAGCCGGCGGGCATGGATCTAGGGCTGCAGGGCCGGGTCGCCCTGGTGATGGGCGCGAGCCGCGGGATCGGGCGCGGGGTCGCGTCCGTCTTGGCTCGGGAGGGGGCTCGGGTCGCGATCGCCAGCCGCTCTCGCGAGAAACTCGAGGAGGCGGCCGAGGCGATCCGGGAGGAAGCCGCCGCGGTCGAGGCCGGCGCCGGCGCCTCGGTCACCCCCTTCGTCGCCGACACCGGCGACCTCGATCGCCTCGCCGCTCTGCCGGCCGAGGTCGAGGCCGCGCTCGGGCCGGTCGAGATCCTCGTCGCCAACACCGGTGGCCCGCCCTACGGCGGCGCCCTCGAGCACGGCCTCGACGAGTGGGAGGCCGCCTACCGCGAACTCGTCCTCGCCCCTCGCGTCCTCGTCGAGGCGGTCCTGCCCGGCATGCGCGAGCGCGGCTGGGGCCGAATCGTCAACGTTGGCTCCACCACGACGATCGAGCCCAACCCCGCCCTCAACCTCTCCAACTCGCACCGCATGGCCGCCGTCGGCTTCCTCAAGACGCTTTCGCGCGAGGTTGCCGGCGACGGGATCACGGTCAACACGGTCGCCACCGGCCGCTTCGCGACCGAACGGCTCGCCGACGGCGCCGGCTCGCTGGAGGCCGCCGAGGCGGCGGCGCGCGAGGAGGTGCCTGCGGGCCGGCTCGGCCAGCCCGAGGAGTACGGCGACCTCGTCGCCTTCCTCTGCTCGGAGCGCGCCGCCTACGTCACCGGCACGGTCATCCCCATCGACGGCGGCCTCGTCCGTTCGGTGTGAGACGTGCCGAGACCTAACCCCCATATGGGTGGTCAATCCGCGGCGCGTCGGCGAAGGTAACGGACCGATGGCGCACGACCACGGCCACTCCCATGCCGGCCACGACCACGGCGTCTCGGCCGACGCCGACCGCGGCAAGCTCTGGATCGCCCTCGGCCTGATCCTCGGCTTCATGGCGGCCGAGGTGGTCGCCGGCATCCTCGCCAACTCGCTTGCCCTTCTCTCCGACGCCGCCCACATGCTCACCGACGCGGCGGCGATCGCCCTCTCGCTCGCCGCGATGCGGATCGCCCGCCGCCCGGCCGGCGGCGCGATGACCTTCGGCCTCAAACGGGCCGAGATCCTCTCCGCGCAGATCAACGGCGTCACCCTGCTCGTCCTCGCCGCGCTGATCGCATACGAGGGGGTCCACCGCCTCTTCGACCCGCCCGGCGTCGACGGCGCCCTCGTCCTCGTCGTCGCCCTGGCCGGCGTCGCAGTGAACCTCGCCGCCACTGCCGTCCTCGCCCGCGCCAACCGCCGCAGCCTCAACGTCGAGGGCAGCTTCCAGCACCTGCTCACCGACCTCTACGCGTTCATCGGCACCGCGATCGCCGCCGCCGTCATCCTCCTCACCGGCTTTGACCGCGCCGACCCGCTCGCCTCGCTGATGGTCGCCGCGTTGATGCTGCGCTCCGCCTACGTGCTGCTGCGCGAGTCGGGCCGCGTCTTCCTCGAGGCGTCGCCGCGCGGGCTCGACCCCGACGCGATCGGCCGCCGCATGGCCGAGCAGCCCGGCGTCGCGGAGGTCCACGACCTGCACGTCTGGGAGGTCACCTCCGAGTTCCCGGCCCTCGCCGCCCACGTCACGGTCGCCCCCGACGCCGACTGCCACCGCGTCCGCCTCGAGCTGGCCGAGCTGCTGGAGCGCGAGTTCGGCGTCCGCCACACCACGCTCCAAGTCGAGCACCGGCCCGACGTGCTCGTACAGATCGAGGGTAAGGACCCGTCCCAGTAGGGGTGGAACGTCTTGTACTTTTTTTGCGCAGCCAAGCTCGGACGGCCGGGGGCTGTCTTCAAAAAAAGTTAAGTGGAACCCCTGGCGGGATGAACCCGCTGAGTCAGCTCTCTTGCGCGGCCTCGCGCATCGCCGGGAAGACGATCACGTCGCGGAGCGTCTTCGCGCCGCTCAAGATCATCATCAGCCGGTCCACCCCGAGCCCCGAGCCGCTCGCCGTCAGCATCCCGTATTCGAGCGCCCGCACGAACTCCTCGTCGTGCTCGTGTGGGGTCGGCTCCGCCCCGGATTCCTGCCGTTCGCGCTGTTCGACGAAGTGGCGGCGCTGTTCGATCGGGTCGTTGACGTCGGTGCCGCCGCCGGTGATCTCCATCCCCGCCACGATCCCGTCGAAGGCCGCCGCGAGCAGCTCCGGGTGCTCGGGCACCGGCTTGACCAGCGGCCAGATCGCCAGCGGCAGGTCGATGATGAAGGTCGGCTGGATCAGCTTCGGCTCGATCAGCTTGCCCTGCAACGTGTCGACCAGCGCCGCCCAGTCGTCGTCGGGCTCGGCGTCCTCGCCGGCGATCTCGGCCAGCTCGTCGCGGCTCGCCTTGGTGATGTCGACGCCGGTCTCTTCCTCCAGCAGGTCCTTCAGCCGCAGCCGCGGCCACGGCGGCTTCAGATCGATCGTCTCGCCCTCGCGCTCGACCTTCGTCGTCCCCAGCACCCGTTCGGCGACGTGGCCGACGATCCCCTCGGCGACGTCCATGACACCGTGGTAGTCGGCGCAGCTGACGAACCACTCGAGCATCGTGAACTCGGGGTTGTGCTGCGGCGACATCCCCTCGTTGCGGAAGAACTTGCCGAGCTCGTAGACGTTCTCGAAGCCGCCGACGATCGTCCGCTTCAGATACAGCTCGGTGGCGATCCGCAGGTAGAGGTGGCGGTCGAGCGCGTTGTGATGGGTCTTGAACGGGCGCGCCGCCGCGCCGCCGGTCATCCGCTGCAGCACCGGCGTTTCCATCTCGACGTAGTGCCGCTCGTTGAGGTACTCGCGAATCGCCGCGACGACCTTGGCCCGCATCGCGAAGATCTCGCGCGAGCGCTCGTTCGCCATCAGGTCGAGCTCGCGCTGGCGGTAGCGGACCTCGGGGTCGGAGATGCCGTGGAAGAGATCGGGCGGGTCGCGCAGCGCCTTGGCGAGGAGCACGCACTCGCGCACCTCGATCGCCAGCTGGCCGCGTTTGGTCACGTAGAGGTCGCCCTCGACGCCGACCAGGTCGGCGATGTCAAGGTCCTCGATCCGGCCGAAGGCCTCCTCGCCGATCGCGTCGACCCGCGCGTAGGCCTGGATCGTCCCGCTCAGGTCGCGGACGTCGAAGAACAGCGTCTTGCCGTGGCCGCGCTGCCCGACCACGCGGCCCGCGATCCGGTAGGAGAACTCGCGGTGCTCGCCGGCCCCGAGCGCCTCGGGGTCGTGCGCCTCGAGGATCTCGGCGATCCGGTCGCGGTCCGGGAAGGAGAACGGGTAGGGGTCGATCCCTTCGGAGCGCAGCCGCTCAGCCTTGGCGAGGCGCTGCTCGTGGGTCGTGGCCGGCGGGTCAGCCATGGCCCAACGCTATTCGGTGACCGCGTCGCCAGGCCCTCAGGGCTCGAGGCGGACGGTCACGCTCTCGTCACCGGACCGTCCGCGCTCAGGGCGCCAGGCCGACGGTTACGCGCTCGTCCCCCATGTAGTCGCGCAGCGTAGTGGCGTCGCGCAGCAGCTCACGCATCGCCGGGCCGTGGTGGGTGTCGTGCTCCATCGCCATCTTCCAGCCGCTCGGCGTTTCGGCGACCAGACCACGGATCACGCCCAAACCGTCCTCGCCGCAGTCGCCCGTGACGGCGATCCGCGGCTCTTTCCGGATCTCCGGCGAGCGCTCGTAGATCGTCTCGTCGGTCACGTAGGGCAGGTTGGCGATCACCAGGTCGACGCCCTCGAGCCCGTCGGGCAGGCCCTTGGCAACGGTGACGTCCAGCTCGAGCCCCAGCCGCTCGGCGTTCTCGCGCGCCGCCTCGGCCGCCTCGGGCGAGAGGTCCGATGCGGTTACGCGGAGGTCGGGCCGCTCGGAGATCAGCGCCAGGGCGATCGCGCCGGAGCCGGTGCCGACCTCGTGGACGCGGGCGCCCTCGGGCATCTCGGCGCCGACCTGGACCAGCAGCTCGGTCTCCTTGCGCGGCCACAGCACCCGCTCGTCGACGGCGATCTCGAGGTTGCGGAAGGGCGCCCGGCCGAGCACGTAGGCGAGCGGCTCGTGTTCGGCGCGCCGCGCCACCATCGCCTCGACCGCGGCGACGACCTCCGCCGAGGCGTCGCCCTGGCCGTCGCGCGAGAGCTCCTCGACGCTCATCCCGAGCCCGTCGGCGACCAGCGCTTCGGCGTCGCCACGCGGCGCATCGCAGCCGGCGGCCGCGATCTTCTCGGTCGCCTCGTCCAGCAGCGTCGCGATCGGCTTCCCATCGCTCATCGCGCGGCTCCCACTCCGGTCCTCACAGCGTCTCCTCCGTTAACTCAAAAGAATTTGTGCATGATTACACAGCAAGCCTGCCGTGGCGCCGCCTCACCACGTAGATCCAGACGTCGCCGGCCAACATAATCGCAGCACTCTCGAGCTGCGCGGAGGTGAGCCCCAGCGCCACGTCCTCGTTGCGGCGCACGAACTCGACCAGGAAGCGCTCGGCGCCCGCGTAGAGCAGGTAGAGGGCGAAGAGCACGCCCGCCCG
>DATABM010000121.1:0-2125 GCA_036259555.1 Solirubrobacterales bacterium | reverse complement strand
CGCAGTCGCTCGCCGACGCGGCCTTCTGGCTGTATCTACGCGGCGCTGTGGACTTCGCCGGCGGCAGGCAGCTGCCGGTCTAGTCGTCTGATTCGTTGGACTCGCCCTGGGGCTCGCCGGCGCGGCGGATGACGATCTGGTCCGCGTCGATGCGGACGGTGACGTCGCGCTTGCCGGCCCAGTGCTCGGTGTAGACCGGGTTGTCCTTGACCGCGGCGTCGAGCCAGAGGCCGTAGCCATCGGTCTCGCCATGGTCGAAGGTGGCCTCGAGCTCTTTGCGGCGACCGCGCCCGCCGCGGCGACCGCGACGGCGGCGGCGGCGGCGACCGGAGCCGCCCTCGGCGCGCTCCTCCCGCTCTTCGTCCTCGTCCCCCTCACGCTCGGTTTCGCCCTCGCCCTCGCTCTCAGCCTCGTCCTGCTCGGCCTCCTCGGCTTCCGTGGCGGCCTCGATCTCCGCTTCGATCTCGTCGCGGAGGTCGATTTCGCTCGAGCCGGCGTTCTCGTCGTCGGGCGAGAGGTCGTACTGCTTGCGGAACTCGCGCAGCTCGTTGGCGCTGATCTCGAGCTGGTGCGCGATCCAGGCGTCGGTCCGCCCCTGGTGCACCCAGGCGCGGATCTGGTTCAGCTGCGGCTTCAGTGAGCGACGAGCCATCGGCGCGCGAGTCTATTGAAGGAGGGCATCGGTAGGCGGAGAGACCGGGGGTTCTAGGCCATCAGGAAGGCGAGCGCCTCGAACATCGCGACCACGACCACGATCACGGTCGCGGTGAGGCAGACGGCGAGGACGCTGAAGCGAACCTTCCCGTCCTGCTCGACACGGTTGATTTTGCGCTCCCGCGACCGGTTGGCGGCACGGCGGCGCAGCTGCTCGCGCCGGCGGCGCTCGAGGTAGGTCTCCTGCTCGAAGGCCGTCTCGAACTGGGAGATGCTCTGTCGCATTCTCATAAGGAAAAGGGCCCTGGGGCCAGCGGGCACCGTAGCAAAAGATCTTGCAGAGCTTGCAATTCGCAGATGGATCAGCAGGCGCCCCAGAGGCCTCGCCCTGCTCGCGCAGCCGCCATCTCGAGCCGCTTCAGCCGCACCGCGAAGCGGTCGTTGGGAGGGATCGTCAGCGTCCGCGCCAGCCCCCGCCGGACCAGTTCGGCGTTGACGAAGCGATCCCCGAGGTACACGTAGGCGAGCAGGCGGCCGTAGTGGTCGCGGCGCTCGGCGCCGAAGACGAGGCGGACCCGCCGCCGCTCGACCAGGTCGTGGTTGAAGCGAGACGCCTGCGGCCCGAAGCAGTCCACCGGCGCCTCCGGCTTCACCGTCTCCGGCGTGTCGACCCCGATGTAGCGGACGTCCTCGGTCTCCCCGTCGAGCCGCACCTCGACCGTGTCGCCGTCGACCACCCGCGTCACCAGGGCCGAGGCGCTCCGGGGCGGCTCGTCCCCCCAGAGCTCGTCCCACGACTCCCACGGCCGCAGCAGGACCACGGCGACCAATACGAGGAGCAGAGCGCTTCCGACGCCAGGCTTCACGTTCTAAGCGCCGGCTATCGGCGCTTACGGCGTGCGGCGCACGTTGCCGAGCAGCGTCTCTTTGATCTGCTCGATGATGCTCAGCGCCTCGTTCCACTCGCGCTGCCAGACGTTGCGGCCGAAGATGACGCCGGAGCCGCCCGCCTGCATCACGTCGCGGGTGTTGGTGAGGACGGTCTCGTCGTCGGTCCTCGAGCCGCCGGAGAGGACGACGAGGGCGCGGCCGGCCGACTCGACGCACTGGCGGATCGCCTCGGTCTGGTCGACTTCCATCTCGTTGTAGGGAGCGGGAGCGTCCTTGTCCTTGGACGGGTCGATCTTCGGCATGTTGAGCTTGACCACGTCGGCACCCATCTCCATCGCCATCCGGGCGGCGTAGTCGATCGCGTAGAAGGAGTTCTGGCCGCCCTTGGCCTCGATCGCTTCCCCGCGCGGGTAGGACCAGACGACCAGCGGCATCCCGTAGCGGTCGCATTCCTCGCGGACGCGGCGCAGCTGGGCGAGGTCCTCGTCCTGGCGCGGCGAGCCGACGTAGAGCGTGTAGCCGATCGCGTCGGCGCCGAGGCGGACGCCGTCCTCGACGCTGGCGTTGCAGCTCGAGAAGG
>DATABM010000120.1:0-50515 GCA_036259555.1 Solirubrobacterales bacterium | reverse complement strand
GGCCCCCCCACTTCCGGCCTATTCGACGTATTCGCGGACCTGCGAGTAGATCGTCGCGTCGGTATGCAGAGCCGTGTGGGCGACGCAGGCGGTTTTCGTGTTGGTCGCGCCGCTCAGCGAGACGCTCGAGTCGGGGTTGATGATCGAGTCGCACGGCGACCACCAGGTGCGGTAGTTGACCGCGCCCGGCGTCTCGTCGCCGGCGTTCAGTTCCGAGAGGAATTTGGAGCCGATCCGCATCTCGGTGCAGGCGGTGCTGAAGCACCAGTTGGCGGTGTCGGTGCCGTGGTTCGGGCCGCCGAGCGAGACCCACTCGTCGACGTTCGCTTCGCCGCCCGCCACGAACTTGATGTACCAGCGGCTGTTGAGGCTGCCCATCGAGTGGGCGACGATGTCGACCTTCGCGGCGCCGGTGGCTTTCTTCAGCGCTTCGACTTCGCTTTTGACCGTCGTTTCGGCGGTCGTCTTGTTCGAGGTCGACGTGTTGTAGCTGTAAGCGCGAAGCTCGGATTCCGACCAGCCGTCGGCTTCGAACCGTTCGATCATCGTGTCCCAGGTCGAGGCGCTGCTCGACCAGCCGTGGACGAAGAGGATCGGGTCGACGGCGAGCGAGCTCGCCGGCGCGACCGCCGCCCCCGTGACACAGACCGCCATGGCCGAGACGAACGCCATCAGGCGCTTCTTGAACATGCTCCCCTCCTTGCTCTGGCAGGTCGCCTCCCTCGACCCGCGACCTTTTGACCGGCGATCTTACTCAAATAAAACTGATCAACGCTTGAGGCGCGCCCGGCGACGCAATGGCTGGAGGAAGAGTCCGAGCCAGAGGTACGGCGCGACGTGGGCGTTGAGGAAGGCGATCGGGATCGAGGCGATGAAGATCGCGGCGGTGAGCAGGGCGCGGCGGCGGCCTTCCCTGTAGGTCTCCGGGCGGGAGGCGAGCAGGCCCGCCTTGCGGGCGTCGGCGAACATCAGGTCGCCGATCAGCGTCACGGCGGCGAGGTTCGTCGCGTAGACGACGACGGCGGCAGTGTCGCCGGCGTGCTCCCCAAGGACCTGGCTGCTGAACGGGATCAGGACGATCCAGGCGAGGTAGAACAGGTTGAGGGCCAGCAGACGCCCGTCGAAGCCGGTCAGGTCGCCGAAGACGCGATGGTGGACGACCCAGAAGCGGCCGATCACGGCGAAGCTGAGCGCGTAGGCGAGCAGGTCGAAGCGCTGATCCCAGAGCACGCTCGTCAGATCGTCGCCGGGGATCTGCGCCGGCACGCTCAGGTTGAGGACCAGGAGGGTGATCGCGATCGCGAAGACACCGTCGCTGAAGGCGACGATCCGCGCGAACTCGACCTCGTTCTCCTCGCGCCGCTTCGCGGTCCTGGTGGCGGCCATACCGGCCCCCGCTCAGGCGGCCGGGGGTGAACCGGCGGTCGCCGGGACCTCGATCTCGCGCTTGAGGATCTTGCCGGGGGGTCCCTTGGGCAGGGCGTCGAGGAACCAGACGACCCGCGGGTACTTGTAGGCGGCGATCCGCTCCTTGACGTAGGAGCTGACCTCCTCGGCGCTCAGCTCCTCACCCTCGTGCGGGACTACCGCGGCGCCGATCTCTTCTCCCCACTCGTCATGGGGGATGCCGACGACGGCCGCTTCGCGGACCTTCGGGTGCTCGTAGAGCACCTCCTCGACCTCGCGCGGGTAGACGTTGTAGCCGCCGCGGATGATCAGGTCCTTCTTGCGGTCGACGATGTAGAAGTAGCCCTCCTCGTCCATCCGTGCCATGTCGCCGGTGTGGAACCAGCCGCCGCGCATCGCCTCCTCGGTCGCCTCGGGCCGCTGCCAGTAGCCCTTCATCACGTTGTGACCGCGAATCACGATCTCGCCCACCTCGCCCTGCTCGACCTCGTTGTCGTTCTCGTCGACGACCCGCAGCTCGACACCCTCCAGCGGGGTGCCGATCGAGCCGGGCTTGCGCTCCCTGCCGGGGTGGTTGGAGGTGGCGACCGGCGAGGTCTCCGAGAGCCCGTATCCCTCGAGGACGACGCAGCCGAACGCCTGCTCGAAGCCGCGCAGCACCTCGACGGGCATTGAGGCGCCGCCGGTGATGCAGGTACGCAGGCTGGAGGTATCGAAGCGCTCGCGCTCGGGGTGGTGGAGGAGAGCGCCGAACATCGTCGGCACCCCGTAGAAGTGGGTGACGCCGTCGCGCTGGATCGTTTCCAGCGCCTCGCCCGGATCGAATTTCGGCACCAGCGTCAGGCAGGCGCCGACCTTGAGCGAGGCGTTCATCGCGACGGTTTGCCCGAAGGAATGGAAGAGGGGCAGGCCGCCGAAGACGACGTCACCCTGCTGGATCTCGCTCGTCGTCCGCATGCAGACCTCGGCGTTCGTGAGCAGGTTCGCGTGGGTCAGCTCGGCGCCCTTCGGCTTGCCGGTGGTGCCGGAGGTGTAGAGGAGCACCGCCGTGTCGTCGTCGGCCACGTCGGCGAGATCGGGCATCGGCTCGGCGCTCTCGATCAGCTCCTTGAAGGAGGCGGGCTCCACCTCGATTGGCTCCGCTCCGGCGTCCTCGGCACCGCCGCGCGCCTCCTCAGCGAAGCCGTGCCAGGCGAGCAGCAGCTTCGCGCCGGAGTCCTCCAGGTAAAAGGCGATCTCGCGCCGCTTCAGCAGCACGTTCATCGGGACGACCGTGGCGCCGGCGCGCAGGGCCCCGTAATAGGCGACGGGGAACTGGGGGACGTTGGGCAGCATCACACCGACCCGGTCGCCGGACTCGACGCCGCGTTGCCGCAGCACGGTCGCGAGCCGAGCGCTGGCCGCCTCCAGCTGTGCGTAGGTCAGCTCCAGCTCGCCGAGCCTGATCGCCGGCGCCTGCGGCGAGCGCGCGGCGCTCTCGGTCAGCAGGGATGCAAGGTTCTGGCCCATCGTCTCCTCCTCGTCCTTTCCCGAGCGATCAGTCTAAGTCCCTGTTGCGCCTAGGCGGCGAGGCCGACCCGGTTGCGCCGACTCATGGCCCAGGCGAAGGCTCCGCCGGTGAAGAGCATGAACGAGGCGTAGACGGCCGCCGGGATGGTGAGCGCGGCGGCGAGCGAGGCTCCCACGGCGATTGCCAGCGCGGCGTTGTGGATGCCCAGCTCGAGCGAGATCGCGGTGGCCTGGCGGTCGCTCAGCCTGGCCAGCTTGGAGATTCCGAAGCTGACCGACATCGCGGCGAGGTTCAGGGCGAGGGCCGCCGCGCCGACCTCGGCTGCGTTCTCCGCAACGGTGTCGTACTCGCTCGCGATCGCGCCCAGCACGACCAGGCCGAAGAGGACCAGCGACACGTTGCGGAAGCGGGGGTAGATCGAGTCGACCCAGTCGGCGTCGCGCTGGCGCAGCGCCATGCCAATCGCGACGGGGATGACGGTGATCGCGAAGACGCGGGCGACGACGCCCAACATGCTGGCGTCGCCGACGTCGCCTGCCCCGAAGTGGTCGGTGGCGAGAGCGAGGAAGAGCGGAACGGTGAGCACCGCGCCGATGCTGCTTATCGCCGTCATCGTGATCGAGAGCGCCGTGTCCCCACGCGATAGGTGGGTCAGCATGTTGGCCATCATCCCGCCCGGAGAGGCACCGAGCAGGACCAGCCCCACCGCCAACTCCGGGGAGAGGCCAAACAGCTCGGCGGTCGTCAAGGCCAGCAGAGGCGAGATCAGCGCCAGGTTGAGCATCCCGATGGCGACCCCCCGCGGCGCAACGAGCACGCGGCGGAAGTCGGCCGGGGTGAGGGTCATGCCGAGGCTGCACATGATCACGCCGATGGCGGCCGGGAGGACGGCGGCGGTCAGAAGCGGACTGTCCATCGTTGCGGACGCTATTTGCTGTGCGCTGCCGTAGCATTGCCGTTCGGTGAAGGCGTTGCTCTTCTTCGTCGTCGACCGGCCAGCGGTCGAGTAGCGCCCGGCGCGTGGGCGCTATCCGGGCAGTCCTCGCAGAGCGGTTCCAGCGCCAGGCGCTCGCCGGCGAGCGGCTTCCCGATCCGCCTGCGGTCGCCGAGCGGCTGCTGGCCGTGCAGGGCCAGGACCCGCGCGGCTTTCGCCTCGCGGTGCGGGCCCGGACCGACGGGCTGAGCGCCGCGGACGTCGACCGGGCACTGACCGAGCGCACGCTCGTGGTCAGCTGACTCAACCGCGGCACGCTGCACCTCGTTCGCGGCGAGGACTATCCGTTGCTGCAGGCGCTGACCACGCCGCCGCTGCTGACGTCCTGCGCCCGCCGCCTGCGGCAGGAGGGCGTCGCGCCGCAGATCGGCGAGCGCGCCGTGACCACGATCGGCCGGGCGCTGGCCGACGAGGGACCGCTGACGCGACTGCAGCTGAAGGAGCGCCTAGAGGCGGCGAACGTGCCAACCGGCGGCCAGGCCCTGATCCATCTCCTCTTTCTCGCTGCGGTGCGCGGCGTGGCCGTACGCGGGCCGATGGTCGGCAAGCAGCACGCCTACGTCTTGGCGCGGGACTGGCTCGGCGAGCAGCCGCCGCTCGACCGTGAGGCGGCGCTGGCCGAGCTCGCTCGCCGCTATCTCGCCGGCCACGCACCGGCGAGCGATCGCGACCTCGCCCGCTGGGCGGGGCTCCCGCTGCGCGATGCCCGGGCGGGGCTGGGTGCGATCGGCTCTGGGCTGGAAGAGGCAGGGGGCGGCCTGCTGCGGCTGCGCGGCGACAGGGTGGGGGGCGAAATCCCGCCGCCGACGCTGCTCGGCGCCTTCGATCCGCTCCTGCTCGGCTGGACTTCGCGCGAGGAGGTCATCGGAACCCATACCGCCCTTGTCACCCGCAACGGAATCTTCCATCCCTTCGCGCTGGTCGGAGGGCGGGCCGTGGCCAGGTGGCGATTCCCGAAGGGGGCGGTCGAGCTCGAACCCCTCGAGCAGATCTCGCGGCGGGCCGGGGCGGCGCTCGAGGCGGAAGCTGCCGACGTGGCCCGCTTCCTCGCGGGCGCCGGCTAACAC
This sequence comes from Solirubrobacterales bacterium, assembly GCA_036259555.1. Lineage (GTDB taxonomy): Bacteria > Actinomycetota > Thermoleophilia > Solirubrobacterales > 70-9 > VRUE01. The sequence goes on along the minus strand of DATABM010000120.1, from coordinate 45,537 downwards.
CCCGATCGGCCACTGCGATCTATCGTTTCGGCGATGAAGGTGTTCGTCTCGCACTCGTCGACCGACAAGTGGGTCGCGCGGCAGATCGCTGGCCAGCTCGAAGAGCGCGGAATCGAGACCTTCCTCGACGAAAAGGACATCGAGACCGGCGCCTCGATCGGTGACAGCATCCAGGCCAACCTCGCCGAGTGCGACGAGCTGCTGATGGTGCTCTCGCCCGCATCTTTGAAGAGCTCGTGGGTGCTGGTCGAGATCGGCGGTGCCAAGGCGCTCAACAAGCGGTTGATCCCGATCCTCCTCCACGTCGGCCCGAACGAGTTGCCCGACGTGCTCGGCGACGGCCTGGCGCGCGACATCAATGAGATCGAGCGCTACTACGACGAGGTCGAGTTGCGCAGCCGTGAGCCGGCGGGAGCACGTCCCGACCCCCGCCTCGAACGGCATGACGAGCGAGCGGCCCGGGCCCCGCGGACCTTTCCGGAGGGAGCGCTCGTGCGGCTCCCTCGCGAGGTCCCCGGATCCACCTACGCGAGGGACGGCACCGACATCGGCTGGGCGCCCGATATGGAGCGATACCTGGGCGTCGTCACGGAGGTCATCTCGGCCGACGAGGCGCGCGGGACGGTCCACGTGGACGCGGACAACGGGGCTTGGTGGTGGCTGATGGACTGGCTCGACCCGGTCGTCGCCAAGCTCGGCCTGCCGGAGGGCACGCCGCCGTCGCGCCTCGGCAAGGGTCTGCACTGAGCGATTCCCTCCTCATCCCGGGGCGCTTCAACGGGCCGGCCGAGAGCGGCAACGGCGGCTACGTCGCGGGGGCGATCACAACTCGCCTCGGCGGCGCCGCGTCGGTCAGCCTGCGGCGACCGGTGCCGCTGGCGAGGCCGCTGGAGGTGGCGAGCGCCGACGGCTCGGTCCAGGTTGCCGACGGCGAGGCGCTGATCGCCGAGGCCGAGCGGGTCGATGACTTCGACCCGTCCGTGCCCGAGCCGGTCTCCGTCGAGGAGGCGCGGCGGGCGAGCGGTCGCTACCGCGGTGACCGGGGTGGCCAGTTCAGCCGCTGCTTCGTCTGCGGCCTCGACCGTGAGGACGGGCTCGGCGTCTTCGCCGGCGAGGTCGCCGGTCGCGACGTCGTCGCCTCGCCCTGGACGCCTCCGCAGTGGACCGGGGATCGCAGCGGGCAGGTGCGGCCGGAGCTCGTCTGGGCCGTCCTCGACTGCCCCACCTACTTCGCCGCCTACATGCGCGAGGAGCTCGCCGTCGCCTTCCTGGCCAGGATGACGGCAAGCCTGGTGGCACCGGTCCCGGCGGGCGAGGAGCACGTCGTCATCGCCTGGCCGATCGAGGTCGACGGGCGCAAGCGCCTCGCCGGCTCGGCCGTCCTAGCCGCCGACGGAGAGATCCGCGCGCTCGCCCACGTGCTCCTCGTCGAGCCTCGGACCTGACTGGAGATCAGCCGGCCCGGCCGGCGCTCGCGCTCCATGGATCCGCAGCAGTGCGAGCAGGCCGGCGAGCCCTGCCAGAGCCGAGAGGCCGCCGGCGTAGGCAAGGGTGCCTCGGGCGCCGATCGCGGCGACCAGGAGGCCTCCCGCCGCGAACGCGCCCAGCTCGGCCGTGTTGCGGATGCCGTTGTAGGCGGCGAAGGCGCGACCGTGCAGGTGGTCGGGGACGCGCACGTGGATGAGGCTGCGGAACATCACGTTCTTCAGCCCGTGGCCGACGCCTCCCACGAACGAGCAGGCGAGGAAGAAGGCGAAGCTCAGCCATAGGGCAGGCACCGCCAGGGCCGCGCCCTGCACGGTGGCCGCGGCAAGGCCGACGAGGGCGATGGCGCCGACGGCAACGCGGCGGGAAAGCAGCATCGCCCCGAGCGCCATGCCGGCGGTCCAGATCGAGAGCATGGCCCCGTAGGAGACGTCGCCCCGGCCGAGCACGTCCTCGACGAAGAAGAGCTCGGCGACCCATACCGCCGACATGAAGAGCAGCGAGGCGAAGGCGACGGTCATCACCAGGGACAGCAATCGGTCGCCGAAGAGGAAGGCGATGCCGTCGCGCGCCCGGGGCGAGCGGTCACCGGGGTCGAGCTCGGCCGGATGTCGCTTGACGCGCAGCGTCAGGGCGGCTACGGCGACGAACCCAAAGGTTACGGAGTCGACGAGCATCGCCAGCTCGAGGCCACCGGCCGCGAAGAGGACCCCCCCGAGCAGCGGCCCCACGCCGAAACCGATGTAACGCGCCGTCTCGATGTGCCCGTTCGCCTCCTGGATCCGCGCCTCGCCGGCGAGGGGCGGAACCAACGCGAACTCGACCGGCTGCGTCGTCGCGAAGACCACGCCGAGCACGGCGGTGAGCGCGAGGACCGGCGCGAGCGCGTCGCTGAAGGCAACGGCCGCCGCAGCGGCGACCCCCACCGCCGAGACCGCCGCCAGCAGTCGCGTCGCCTCGATCCGGTCGACCAGCAGGCCGATGTGGCCGGCGACCAGCACCGAAGGGCCGAACAGGCAGACCCACAGAGCGGCGACCGCGAACCCCGAGTCGGTCATCTCCTTGACGTGCAGGCCGAGGGCGACGATCGCGACCCAGTCGCCCAACGCCGAGAGTCCCACCGCTCCCGCGACCAGGCGAAAGTCCCGGTCGCGAAAGAGGCCGCGCATCAATCCAGCTTGGGGCTGCGCCACGGCTGCTCGAGCCGGGCGGCGAGGTCGTCGGCGAGGCCGTCGATCGGCACGCGGGTCTGCTCGAGCGAGTCGCGGTCGCGGAGGGTGACCGTGTCGTCGTCCATCGTCTGGTGGTCGATCGTGACGCCCCAGGGCGTTCCGATCTCGTCTTGGCGGCGGTAGCGCTTGCCGATCGAGCCGCCCTCGTCGAACTCGGCCGGGAGGCGGCGGCGCAGCGTCTCGAAGACCTCGCGCGCCTTCTCGGGCATGCCCTCCTTGGAGACCAGCGGCAAGACGGCGACCTTGACCGGCGCCAGGCGCGGATGGAGGCGCAGCACCGTGCGCTTGCGGTTCTCGATCTCCTCGACATCGTAGGCGTCGACGAGGAACGCGAGCGCGGCGCGATCCGCCCCGGCGGCCGGCTCGATCACGTGGGGGACGTAGCGCTCCTTGGTCGTCTGGTCGAAATACTCGAGCTTCTCGCCACTGAACTTGGCGTGCTGAGTGAGGTCGAAGTCGCCGCGGTTGGCGATTCCCTCCAGCTCCGACCAGCCGATCGGGAAGAGGTACTCGACGTCGCTGGTCGCGGACGAGTAATGCGAGAGCTCGTCGGCGCCGTGCGGTCGCACCCGCAGGTACTGGGGCCGGATGCCGAGCTCCGTGTACCAGCGCTCCCGCTCTTCGATCCAGGTGAGGTGCCATTTGTCGGCTTCCGCCGGCGGCACGAAGAACTCCATCTCCATCTGCTCGAACTCGCGGGTGCGGAAGATGAAGTTGCCGGGCGTGATCTCGTTGCGGAACGACTTGCCGATCTGCGCGATCCCAAAGGGCGGCTTCTTGCGCGCGAAGCCGAGCACGTTCTTGAAGTTGATGAAGATGCCCTGCGCGGTCTCGGGGCGCAGGTAGACCTCCGACCCCTCCCCGGCAACAGGCCCGATGTGCGTCTCGAACATCAGGTTGAACTGGCGCGGCTCCGACAGCTCGCCGTCGCACTCCGGGCAGCGCAGCTCCGCCGCCGGATCGCCGCCGTCGGCTTCGACCGCCTCGCGCAGATGATCCTCGCGCCAGCGCCTCTTGCACTTGCCGAGGCACTGGACGAGGGGGTCGGTGAAGCCCTCGAGGTGCCCGGAGGCCTCCCAAACCCGGGGGTGCTGCAGGATCGCCGAATCGAGGGCGACGATGTCGTCGCGGTCCTGCAGCATCGCCCGCCACCACTCGGCCTTGACGTTGCTCTTGAGCAGCACGCCGTAGTGGCCGTAGTCGTAGGTCGAGCCCAGGCCGCCGTAGATCTCCGAGGACGGGAAGACGAAGCCGCGTCGTTTGCAGAGCGCGACTATCTCCTCCATCGTCGCCAGCTCGGGCTGGACCTCTTGACCGGCGCCTGCCATGGCGGGAACCGTATCGGCTGCGATAATTCCGCCTCGCGATGCCGATCTACGAGTACAAGTGCGCCAACGGGCACGTCTTCGACGTGATCCAGAAGATGAGCGACGAGCCGTTGAGCGAGTGCCAGGATTGCGGAGCGCCGGCCCAGCGCGTCCTGCATCCCGTCGCGATCCACTTCAAGGGCTCCGGCTTCCACAACACCGACTACAAGACGAAGCGCAGCGGCAACGGCGCCTCGTCTGAGGGCTCGAAGGAATCGGGCGAGTCGAAGGGTTCGGAGACGAGTGGCGGCTCGGACTCGGCGACGTCGGAGTCGAAGTCCGGCGACTCCAAGGCCGCGGCGTCGACCGCTAGCGACTAGGACGTCCTAGCCCAGCAGCTCCCTGACCGCCCGCCGCCGCTCCGACTCCGGCACTTCGATCGAGCCTTCAGGCCCCGGGGCGCAGCCGCCGAGGTCCTGGCCTCCGCAGAGCACGTCCGCTTCGGAGTCACCTCCGATCCCCGCCGCGAGCACCAGCTGCGGCATGGTCAGGAAGCCCATGTCGCTGACGAACGCCTTGGGGGCATTCCAGCCGATGATCGGGCCCTTGACGAAGTTGTAGGGGAGGCGGAGGGGGTCGGTGAGGCGCCCCTTGATGCCGCTGATCACCGCCTGCTGTGCCCTGGCACGGTCGAAGTCGTCGTAGCCGAGGCTGTAGGCGCTGCGCCCGGTCCCGGGACAAGGAGTCGGCTTGCGGATGCGCGCGTAGGTGAGGGCCCTCTCGCCGTTAAGCGTGTTCTCACCCTTGCCGAGCCGCAGCGTCCAACCGCCCTGTCCGCCGCCCGCGCCGCCCGAGATGTCCGCGCAGATCTTCTGCGGCACGTCCACCTCGACGCCGCCGACGGCGTCGATCAGGTCTTCGAAGCCGGTGAAGTCGACGATCGCGACGTGGTCGATCTCGATCCCGAGGAAGTCCTCCACCGCTTTGATCTCAGCGCCGGCGCCGCCGAAGGCGAAGGCTGCGTTGATCTTCCCCGGGCTCTGCCCGGGGATTTCGGCGTAGGCGTCGCGCGGGATAGAGAGTTTGCGGAAGGCGCCGCCGCCGGCGCGGATCAACATCAGCGTGTCGGCGCGGAACTGGCCGACTTCGCACTCGCCGTGGGGCGCGTCCCCATGCGACTGCTGCTCGAAGCACTCCTCCGAGGGCGCCACGCCGGGCTCTTTGGTGTCCGGCGGTCGCGCGTCGGTTCCCAGCACGAGGATCGTCTGCGGGTCGAAGAGCAGGAGCGGGTTGCCGTCCAGCTCCGACTTGGCCTCGCCGGAGAGCTTGAAGGCCTGCAGCTGCGCGGACACCGCGAACGCGAGGAAGCTGAGCAGGATCCACCCGAGCGCCGCGATGCCGACCCACCTGAGCGCCCGCCGCAGGGCGGGACGCTCGGGCCGCGGCCGACCGCGATCGCGGTTCCTCCCGAACCGGGGCAGCCGCGATGGCCCCGCACCGCGCTCGCGCAGGCTGGATAGGTCGGGCTTTCGCAGCCCGCTGAAGAGCCCTTTCCGGGACCGGTAGACCTTGTACTCGGGCGGCCCGGAGGGCTGCTGCTCGTCGCGCTCAGGCATGAAAGGCTTAGGAACTATGCCGATGCCTGCGGTCGCCTGCGACACGCCATGAGCGAAGCCGAGACGATCGGCATCGACTTGGGCGGCACCAAGATGCTGCTCGGGGTCCTCGACGCCGATTCGCGGGTGCTGCGGGAGAGCCGCAAGCGGTCGACCGGCCAGGACGAGGCCGGGCTGGTCGAGCTGATGGTTCGGGAGATCGAGGAGGCACGCGTTGAGCAGCCCGGAGTCGAGGCGATCGGCCTCGGCATCCCGGCCACGATCGACCACGAGAAGGGCCTGGCGATCTCGGCCGTGAACCTCCCGATCGAGAGCCTGCCGATCCGCGACCTGCTCGCCGAACGAACCGGCCTGCCGGTCTTCGTCGACAACGACGCCAACGTGGCGGCGCTCGCCGAGCACCTCAAAGGCGCGGCACGCAACGCCCGCAACGTGGTGATGTTGACGATCGGGACCGGAATCGGCGGGGGGCTGATCCTCGGCGGCGAGATCTACAGGGGCGCCAACGGCGCGGGTGCCGAGCTCGGCCACGTGGTCATCGACATGGACGGGCCGCGCTGTCAGGGCAACTGCCCAAATCACGGTTGCGTTGAGGCGCTCGCCTCGGGCACGGCGCTCGGTCGCGAGGGCCGCGATGCCGCTGAGCGGCAGCCCGACTCAGCCCTCGGGCGGATGCGATCCGAAGGCAGGGAGGTCGACGGTCGCGCGGTGACCGAGGCGGCGCAGGCGGGAGACCGCACCGCGCTTGGCGTCTTCGACCTCGTCGGCCGCCGACTCGGCGTTGCGCTCGCCAGCTTCGCCAACGTCTTCGAGCCGGAGGCCATCGTGATCGGCGGCGGCGTCGCGGCGGCCGGCGACCTGCTGCTCGAGCCGGCCCGCGCCGAGCTGCAGGCGCGCGCGCTGCCGCCGATGAACCGCACGCCGGTGGTAGCGGCGGAGCTGGGGGGCGACGCCGGGATGATCGGCGCCGCGGCGATGGCCCGGGTCGAACTGGCGAGGGGCGGCTGATGCCGGGCTCGCTGATCGTCTGCCCGACGCCGATCGGCAACCTCGACGACATCACCCTGCGCGCCCGCGACGCCCTGGTCAGCGCCGACTACATCGCCTGCGAGGACACCCGTCGCACCGGCTCGCTGCTCGACAAGCTCGGCATCCGGCCGGCGCCGCAGCTCGTCTCCAACCACGAGGGCAACGAAACGATGCGGGCGACCGAGCTGGCGCAGCGAATCGAGCGCGGCGACACCATCGTCCTCGTCTCCGACGCCGGCATGCCGGCGATCTCCGACCCCGGCTACCGTCTCGTGCGGCGCTGCATCGACCGCAACCTCGACGTGGTCGTGCTGCCCGGCCCGTCGGTCGTGCCCGTGGCCCTGGTCGCCTCCGGCCTGCCGACCGACCGCTGGCGCTTCGAGGGCTTTCTGCCGAAGCGGGCCGGTGAGATGGAGCGGGTTCTGCGCTCCGCGGAGACCGTGGTCGCCTTCGAGTCGCCGCGACGGATCGGCGACTCGCTGGCGGCGCTGGCGGCGATCGCAGCCGATCGCCCGGCGGCCGTCTGCCGCGAGCTTTCGAAGATGCACGAGGAGGTCGCTCGCGGCTCGCTCGCCGAGCTGGCGCGGCGCTTTCGCGGCGACGTCAAGGGCGAGATCGTCCTGGTCATCGCGCCCGCCTCCTCTGACGAGCACGAGGAGGACGTCGGCTTCGCCGTCGACGCCCTCCGCCACCTGGTCCAGTCCGGCGCCCGACCCCCCGCCGCGGCGAGTGTCGTCGCCGCCCTGACGGGAACCCGCGCCAACGACCTCTACCGGGCGCTGACCGGCCGCGAGCCACGCCGATAGGCCTCGGATCAGCCCCGGCGGCCGGACCGCATCCGCAGCTTCATCGCCAGCGGCAGACCCGCGCTGAAGGCGATGCCGGCGACGGCGGCGGCCCGGGCGCCGCGGCGGGAGAGCCGGCCGGAACGGCGCAGAGCAGCGGCGCCGCCGGCCGCGTGGGTGGCCATCAGCAGCGTTGCGGTCGCGAGACCGGGGTTGTAGCGGCGCTCGCGCGACGCCATCGTCGTATGCATCAGCGCGTTGCCGGCCTCGACCCATAGAACGAAGGCGGCGGGGGCGGCGACGCGCCTCCAGGTCGCCGCCGCGACGAAGGCGCTTCCCCAGCCGAGCGTGACGTTGACGTGGAAGCCGTCGCGCTCGGTCAGCGGCCACGTCGGTCTTCCGCTGCCGAGCAGCCGTTCGTTGCAGAACGGTAGAAACCCGCCTGGCCTCACCCACTCCTCGGTCTGATGGGCAACCAGGATGGGGAGCCCCAGGAGTGCCACCCAGGCGTCGTCTTCGCGCAGCGTCCGCTCGTTCGCGAGCGCCGCCGCCCAGCCGGGACCGACCAGCGCCGCGGCCAACCAGGGCCACCGACCGTGGGTGTCGACGCTCATGGTCACGATTCTGGCTCAGCCTTATCGAGTCCCGAGCTCCGATAGCTTCACGACGGAATGAGTCCGAACGGGTTCTACGTCACCACCCCCATCTATTACGTCAACGCCGAGCCGCACCTCGGCCATGCCTACGCGACGATGGCGGCTGACGTCCTCGCCCGGCACATGCGCCAGCGCGGTGAGGACGTGTTCTTCCTCACCGGCACCGACGAGCACGGGGAGCCGGTCGAGACGGCGGCCGAGCAGGAGGGCATCTCGCCGCAGGAGCTGGCCGACCGCAACGCCGGCAGGTTCGAAGAGCTGATGCCGATCATCGACGCGACCAACGACTTCTTCATTCGCACGTCGGACCCGCGGCACACGGAGAAGGTCGCCGAGATCATGCAGCGTGTCTACGACAACGGCTGGGTGACGAAGGGCGTCTACGAGGGCTGGTACTGCCCGCGGTGCGCCGATTTCAAGAAAGAGCGCGAGCTCGGACCTGGCCAAACGTGCCCGATCCACGAGATCCCCTTGGAACGCGAACGCGAGGAGAACTGGTTCTTCCGCCTCTCCGCCTTCCAGGAGCGTCTGGAAGCGCTCTACGAAGAGCGCCCCGATTTCGTCGTGCCTGAGTTCCGCCGCAACGAGGCGGTCTCCTTCATCAAGGGCGGCCTCGACGACGTCTCGCTGTCGCGACCGAAGTTGAAGTGGGGGATGCGGCTGCCCTGGGATCAGGGCCAACGCATGTACGTGTGGTTCGACGCGCTGCTCAACTACGTCACGGCGCTCACCTTCGCCCGCGAGGGGGAGGACCTGACCGACCGTTTCTGGCCCGCGGACCTGCACACGATGGCCAAGGACATCCTCAAGTTCCACGCGGTGATCTGGCCGGCGCTGCTCTGGGCTGCCGACCTCGAGCCGCCGAAGCGGATGGTGATCTACGGCTACTTGTTGATGGGCGAGAAGAAGATGTCGAAGTCGCTCGGCAACGTGCTCGATCCCTTCGAGGTGATCGACCGATTCGGCCCTGACGCGCTGCGCTTCTACTGCTTCCGCGAGGTCAGCTTCGGCCAAGACGGCTCGATCTCGACCGCCGGCTTCGAGGCCCGCTACGAGACCGAGCTGGCCAACGACTTTGGCAACCTGGCCAGCCGGGTGCTGGCGATGATCGACCGCTACCGAGACGGCGTCGTGCCCGAGGCGCAGGTCGACGCGGTGCTCGCCGAGGACTTCGAAGGCGCCGTGGGGAGGTTCAGCGAGCTGCTCGACCGCGCCGAGCTGAGCGAGGCGCTCGAGCAGGCGTGGAAGCTGGTGCGGCGGCTCAACCGCTACGTCGAGGAGACGCGGCCGTGGGAGCTCGCCAAGGACGAGGCCGACCCAGAGCGACTCGACGAGGTTCTCTACAACCTCGCCGAGGGTCTGCGAACCACGACCCTCCTCCTGGTTCCCTACCTGCCGCGGACGAGCGACCAGCTGCTGGACGCGCTGGGCGAAGACTCGCGATCGCTGGGTAAGCTGGGCTCGCGGCCCGGCGGGCAGCGGGTCGAGCGCGTGCCGCCGCTCTTCCCGAAGATCGAGGCGCCGGCCTAGTCGTACTCCTTCGACGCGGCTGGCCGGCAGCCGGCGATCGTACGATTTGGGTGGCTATAGCCACCCAAAGTCACCGCTCGACCAGCGTCTCCGACCCGAGCTGCTCGGGCCGGGTGTAGCCGCAGAGAGCCATCGTCAGGTCGAGCTCGGCGAGGATCATCTTGAGGACGGTTTCGACGCCCTGCTGTCCCTCCAGCGCCAGGCCCCAGACGTAGGGACGGCCGAGCAGGACGGCGTCGGCGCCGAGCGCCAGCGCCTTCAGCACGTCGGCGCCACTGCGCACGCCGCTGTCGAACAGCACGGTCAGCTCGTCGCCGGCCGCCGCCGCGATCGGCGGCAGCGCTTCGAGCGAGGCGAGCGCGCCGTCGACCTGGCGGCCGCCGTGGTTGGAGACGACAATCCCGTCGACGCCCCGCTGCGCCGCCTCGCGCGCGTCGTCCACGTGCTGGATGCCCTTGACGACGATCGGCACCGACGCCGTCTCCCGCAGCCAGGAGAGGTCGTCCCAGGTCAACGAGGGGTTCGCCTGAATCGCGAGGAAGTGTCCGGTGGCGGCACCCTGGTCCTCCTCGGGCGGCCGCTCGAGCGCGGCCCGGAAGACCGGGTCCTGGAAGTAGTTGGCGACGCCCATGCCGTTGAGGAAGGGCAGCCATGCTTGCTGCAGGTCGCGCGACTTCCAGCCCGGGATGAAGGTGTCGACGGTCAGCACGATCGCTTCGTATCCGGCCGCCTCGGCGCGGCGGACGAGGCTGGCGGCGAGCTCGCGGTCGTTGGGCCAGTAGAGCTGGAACCAGCGCGGTGCGTCCCGGCCGGCTGCCTCGGCGATTTCCTCGAGCGTGAAATGGGAGACGGTGCTGGCGATCAGCGGCAGCCCGAGCGCCGCCGCGGCGCGTGCGCTCGCCAGCTCCCCCTCCTCGTGGAGAACGGCCTGGACGCCGATCGGCGCCAGCAGCAGGGGCGCCGGCATCGCCGTGCCGAGCACCGTCGCCGAGAGGTCGCGCGCGGCCACATCGCGCAGCACGCGCGGCACGATCCGCCAGCGCTCGAAGGCAGCGCGGTTGGCCCGCATCGTGTCCTCGCCGCCGGCGCCGGCGAAGACATAGTTGGCCGCACGCTCCTCCATCGCGGCCTCTGCTCGGCGCTCGAGCTCCGCGACGGCGACGGGCACGGTCGGCGCCTGCCCGGCCAGCCCGTAGGCGTAGATCTCGCGGTAGTAATCGGCGAAGTCGGCCATCGCCTAGGAAGCGACGTGGACGCGCCTGGCGGCGCCCTCAGTCGTTCGGATCTGGTCACGAACTGAAGAGCGCGCTCCCATCACCTCACCCCCGGCGTCCTTGCCAGCCACGCCCACGCGACTCTCAACGCAGGTTCAGTCGCCTACGCCAATCGCGGGCGTTGAAGGCGCGGGTGACTCGATTGATCAAGCCGCGACGAGAGCGGGTGTAGGGGTACCAGGTCAGTTCGCGCTTGCCGGCGAAGCGGTTCACGATCACCGACTCGGGCCGGCAGTACTTCTTGATCCCGTACTCGCCGTGGCGGAAGCCGATGCCGGACTGCTTCCAACCGCCCATCGGCACGTCCATCGCCAGGTAGTTGACGATCACGTCGTTGACGTTGACGGCGCCCGCCTCGATCCGGCGGCCGAGTCGCTCGGCCCGGCGCTTCTCGCCGAACACCGACGCGGCGAGGCCGTAGGGCGTGTCGTTGGCCAGGCGCAGAGCCTCCTCCTCGTCGCCCACCTTCATCACGCCGACCACGGGCCCGAAAGTCTCCTCGCGCATCACCTTCATCGAGTGGTCGACGTCGACGAGGACGGTGGGCTCGAAGTAGTCGCCCGGCCCATCGCCCCGCCTGCCGCCGGTCAGAGCCCGCGCTCCGTTGGCGATCGCGTCCGAAACGTGGTCCTCGACGATCGCCGTCTGGTTGGGCGAGGTCATGGCGCCAACGTCCTTCTGCGGCGCCCTGCCGTCGGCGCCCTGACGCAGCTTGCCGACCTCCCGGGTCAGCCTGGCGACGAAATCGTCGTAGACCCGCTCCTCGACGTAGACCCGCTCGACCGAGAGGCAGACCTGCCCGGAGTTGAACATCGAGCCCCAGGCGGCCGCGTTTGCGGCACGGTCCAGGTCGGCGTCGTCGAGGACGATCATCGGGTCCTTGCCGCCGAGCTCGAGGCTTACCGGGGTCAGCGTCTCGGCGGCTCTCGCCATCACCTTGCGCCCGGTGCGGTCGGAGCCGGTGAACTGGACGAAGTCGGCGCCGTCGATCAGCGCCCCGCCCGTCTCGCCGGTTCCGTGCACGCAGTCGAAGACGTCGGGCCCGCCGATCTCCTCCTTCCAGGCGCGGACGATCTCGTCGACGCCGAGCGGCGTGAACTCGGATGGCTTGACGACGACGGCCGCCCCAGCCTGCAGCGCCGGAAGCGCGTCGCCGAGGGCCAGCGCGAGCGGGAAGTTCCACGGGCTGATCACGCCGACCACCGGATAGGGCCGGTACTGCACCATCAGCTTCTTCGTCGCCATCAGGGCCGAGTGCGGGCGGACCGTCTCGTCGCCGATGAAGCTGGCCGCCTTGGCGCCATAGAAGTTGATCAGGTCCGCGAGGTAGATCGTCTCGGCCGCGGTATCGCCCCGGACCTTGCCCGTCTCGGCCTGCATCGTGTCCAGCACGCGGTCCTCGTTGTCGAGGAGCCAGTCGCGCAGCCGGGCGAGCCAGCGATAGCGCCCCTCGATTCCCAGTGCCTCCCAGGCGGGCTGGTTGTCGCGCACCCGCGCCACCGTCTCGGCGACGCTCGCGGGCGAGTCGACCGGGACGGCTGCGACCCGCTCGCCGGTGGCCGGGTTGACGACGTCGATCGACTCGGCTTGGAGCGGGCCGCTCCCGTTGCCCGCCTCCGGGGCGATCCTCTCAGCTCCGCTCTGCACCCGACGCTCCTCTCCGGTTTGGCTGGTCAGCCAACCTTATCGCCGGCTTCAAACGGTCGCGATCAGAGCCTCGACGACCTTTGGGTCGAACTGCGTCCCAGAGCAGGCGCGCAGCTCGGCGATCGCCGTCTCGAGCGGCATCGCCTTGCGGTAGGAGCGCGTCGTCGTCATCGCGCTGAATGCGTCGCAGCAGGTGACGACGCGGGCCTCGACCGGGATCTCCTCGCCGGCCAGCCCGTCTGGATAGCCGCTGCCGTCGTAGTGCTCGTGCGAGGAGCGGACGATGCGGCCGACCTCGGCGAGCACGCCGCCGACTCGCTTCAGCATCTCCTCGCCCTCGATCGTGTGCCGGTGCATGACCTCCCACTCCTCGTCGTTCAGCGGCCCCGGTTTGTTGATGATCTCCTTCGGCACGGCGATCTTGCCGACGTCGTGCAGGAGCGCGGCAAACTCGACGTTGCGGCGCTGCCTGCGGTCGAGGCCGAGCTGTTCGGCCACGGCAAGCGACAGTTCGACCACGCCGCGGCTGTGGCTGCCGGTGTATTTGTCGTCGGCCTCGACGACGTCTCCGAGCAGCAGGGCGGTTCCCTGGTAGGCGGCGCTCAGCTCGAGCGCCTGTTCGATCCGCGCCTCTCGCTCCCGCGACAGAAATGCGAGCACGGCGGCGAGCGGGACGACGAACAGGCACACAACCGGGCCCAGCTCGATCGCGGCGAAGGCGACGACCAGTCCGATCGGCGCCAGCGCCGCGTCGAGCCCGTAGGAGGGAGCGATCAGCCGCAGCTCCGCCCATGAGGAGGGGCCCTCGATCAGCCGCATCCGCACGGTGATCGAGGCGAAGTCGAAGGCGAACTGGGCGAGCAGCGCCACGACGTATATGGGCCAGTCCTGCCATGAGAAGAGCTGGGCGCCGGCGACGATCAGGACGAGGGCCGGGCCGACCGAGTGCCAGCAGTCGGCGAAGACGTGGAAGGCGCGGTAGACGCTGGTGCGGCCGGTCGCGTAGTCGAAGATCCGCCCGAGCGCCCAGCTGGCGCTGACGATGAGGGGCACCAAGGGCGTCGGCAGCAGGAAGAGCATCGGCACCAGCACCAGCTCCGTGGGCACGGTGTAGCCGTCGGCGACATCGAACTGCGCCTGGCAGACGACGACGTAGGTCGCGGCGAGGATCGCCAGCACCGTCAGGTCGAGGACCCGCGGCGAGGGAATCAGGAGGGCCATCGCGGCGGCGGTCGCGAGGAAGGCCAGCGCGGTGCCGACCTCGACCACCCGCTCGCGGCCGTACGCCGGCATCACGGAGCGCTCGCGCCCACGTGCGAAGAGGTGCTCGACCTCGGGGGTGTCGGGAGTCGCCGCCATCGCTGTCATCGGGCCGAACGAGAGGCCCAGCCTCTCTATCGGCTCTCCCTGCGAACCAATGAGCAACGCCACCCAACGCCCGAAAACCGCTGCTCTTACCCAAAATATCCGCTCTGCTGACGGACGTTTGTACGAAATCGCTTCAGTTTCCGGCGTTGTTCGACGATCCTCGCGGCCACATAAGTTCAGCTGCAAAGGGCAAACCTGTCGCGAGGCGGGGACGCAAAGTCAGAGGTCTCGTCGCTGTTGGCGAGATAGCTCGACCGCCAGCTTGGCCGTTCGGCCGAGCTGTTTGGCATGCGACAAGGGAGGTCCTAAATGAAGCTCAGCTCGATCCACAACTACAAAGGCATTCGCGCCAAGCTGGTGGGCGCGGTTGCCGCCACGGCCGCGGTCTTCGCCCTCGGTCCCGCCGCCGCGCAGGCCTGCAACTACAGCGGTGCCGAGCAGGTATTCAAGCCCTGGGGCGACAACAAGCACTACGTGCTGGCTCCGGACGGCGGTTTCGAGGCCGGCGGCAGCGGCTGGTCGCTCAGCCGTGGCGCTGCGGTCGTCGACGGCAACGAGAGCTACTACCTCAACGACGCCGACGACAGCCACTCGCTCTCCCTGCCGGCTGGCAGCTCGGCGGGCAGCCCGCCGGTCTGCATGTCGCTCGACACGCCGATCTTCCGGATGTTCGCGCGCAACACCGGCGATCCCACGTCCCGCCTCCGTGTCGAGGCCGTCTACAAGCTGCTCGGGCTCGTCCGCACCAAGGCCGTGAGCACGGTGACCGCCGGACCGAACTGGGCGCCGACCCAGCAGATGTCGACGGTGCTCAGCCTCGCGACCATCGTCGGGACGCTGATCCCCAGCTACATCCAGATCCGCATCACGCCGCTGGACAGCAAGGGCCAGTGGCAGGTCGACGACCTCTACATCGACCCCTACGCTCGCCGCTAGCGCGGCACGAACCTGAAGACCGGACCTTCCAGGGACGCGACGTAGACTCGACCCCGGGCATCCTCTCCAAAGGAGCTCGGGGTCGAGACCGACAAGCCGAGGCGGCGGTCGCCGCTCGCCCGTCGCAGGTGCGGGACGAGGCTGCGGATCTGGCCTTGGCAGAGGTCGGCGTAGAGGTAGCGGCCCTGCAATGAAGGCAGGCGTGGGTCGTTGACCACGTAGCCGCCGATGATCGTGCAGCCGCGCCCGCGGCCATAGGTGAAGATCGGGTCCACCGTGTCGCCGGGATCGGGCGTGCCGCTGTTGACGCCGCGGTAGCGGGAGAAGCCCTCGAAGGCGTCCCAGCCGAAGTTGGCGCCGTTCGCTGCACCGACCCCGACGTAGTCGAGCTCCTCGAAGCGATCCTGGCCGACATCGGCGATCGCCAGCCGAGGCTTGGGAGCGGTGACCCGGTCGAAGGAGAAGCGGAACGGATTGCGCAGTCCCAGGCTGTAGATCTCGTCGCGCCCTGGCCGGCCGACGAACGGGTTGCCTGCCGGCACCCGGTACGGCCGCCCGTTCGACGGCCGCGGATCGATTCGCAGCAGCTTCCCGAGCAGGCTCTCGCGATCCTGCGCGTTGTTGGGCGGATCGCCGCCCGACCCGCCGTCGCCGGTGCCGAAGAACAGCAGGTTGCCGAGGAACTGGAGCTGGCCGCCGTTGTGGTTGGCGTTCGCCTTGTGGGGGATCTCGATGAGCGGGCGGCGCGAGCCGCGGGCGGCGCGGGTGGGGCTGCTCCGCTTGAACTCCTCGACCCGGATGTCGCCCTCGTCGTCCGTGAAGTAGACGTAGAAGCGGCGGGTCCGCTCGTACTCGGGCGGGAAGGCGATCGAGAGCAGGCCCCGCTCGCCACCCGAGGAAACCAGCCCCCTGATGTCCAGGAAGGGTCGGGTGAGCCGCCGACCGCCATTCAGGACGCGCACCGTCCCAGCCTGCTCGACTACGAAGAGCAGTCGCGGGAAGCCCGGAGCTCCGGTTACGTAAACGGGGCTCTCGAAGCTGCCGATCCGCTGCAGGGCGACGCGGGGGTTGGCGCTCGCGTCGGCCGTCCCGGGGCCGGCGCCGGACGTCCTCTTGGGCTCCTCCTTGGCCTCGCCGCAGGCAGGCAATGCGGTCAGCGCGAGGGCCGCGGCGGCGAGGCATGAGGCGGCACGGCGTCCCATGCGGGACACGCTAGCGATTGGCCTGGGTCTCCTCGCCGCGTTTGATCTCGACCACCTCGCCGCTGTCGGTGACGATCGTCTCCGGCGTCGCTTCGGTGATCCGGACCGTGAACGAGCCGCCGGCCTCGACGCCGGATGCCGTCTCGGCCTTCGTCTCGCCGCTGAGCCCGGCGCCGATCTCATAGAAGAGCCGGTAGCTGCCGGTGCGCGAGGCCGTCAGCTTCCAGACGGCCTTGACCGTCTCGCCCGACTCCAGCGGTCCGAAGTCAAACGTCTTGCGGCTGGCGTTTTCGGCGCCCGCCGACTCGGTCGAGCCGGAGATGCGCGGGTATTTCTCGGAGAGCACCCATACCGGCCGGTCCGGCTGGGCGAGCCCCGGTTCCGGGCTGCGGATCCCGAACGGCAGCGAGGAGCCTTCGCCTTCCTCGCCGGCGATGGCGACGGTCGTCGTCAGCGCGGGCACGGTCTCCTGGCCCGTGTTGCGGACGCCGAGTCGCAGCAGCACCGTCTCGCCGAGCCGCTGCCTGGTTGGAAAGTCGGCCTGCACCACTTTGACCTCGAACGGGCCACGAGCGTCGCCGGAGCCGTTGTTCGACGAGGAGTCGTCGCCGCAAGCGGCGAAGGTGGTGGCGGCGAGAGCGACGATTGCGATCGCGCCGACGCGGAAACGCCCTGCCTGTCTGCGCTGTCCCCCCAACGGAGCGGAACATAGCACCGCCATCTCAACACTCCGCTAACCGAGGCGGGTTGTCCATCCCATAGACTCAGGTAACCGAGTGGCCGCGGGGGCGGACCCGCTTGCCGGAGGAGCAATGAACAGAGCCGCATCGATAGGTCGGAGCTTCGCGCCCGCCAAGTCATTCTTCGAACAGGTGGGGGACATGATGATCCTCACCGGGAAGACGCTGGTCTCCGCCGTCAAACCGCCCTATCCCTACGGCGAGGAGTTCATCGGCCAATTCCTCTTCGCCCTGCAGCTCTGCTGGTTCCCGCTGCTCATCTCGACCGTCGCCTTCGGCTTCGGCGCGCCCGGGCTGCAGGCGGCCAACATCCTCAACCTCTTCGGCGCCCTCGACCGGCTCGGCGGTTTCTTCGTCCTCGCCTCGATCCGCGAGTTCGCGCCGTTCGTGACCGCCGTCGTCGTCGCCGGCGTCGCCGGAACCGCTATCACCGCCGACCTCGGCGCCCGCAAGATCCGCGAGGAGCTCGACGCCCTCCAGGTGCTGGGGGTCGACCCGATCAAGAACCTGGTCGTGCCGCGCTTCCTGGCGCTGATGCTGATCACCGGCCTGCTGGACATCTACGCGCTGGTCTTCGGGATCAGCGGCGGCATCCTCACCGAGCTCGTCTACAGCCAGCCGCTCGGCGGCTTCTTCGCGACGCTCTTCTCCAACGCCTCGATCACCGACCTCTGGGGCTCGGTGATCAAGTGCACGCTGTTCGGCGCGATCATCGCGGTGGTCTGCTGCTACAAGGGAATGACCGCCTCCGGCGGTGCCGCAGGCGTGGGCCGGGCCGTCAACCAGGCGGTGGTCATCTCTTTCATGGGCGTCTTCGCGTTCAACTACGCCTTCACGCAGACGCTGCTCGCCACCAATCCGGAGCTGCAGACGATCCGATGAGCGCGGGCCGAGCGAGCGAGCATCTCTGGCTCTACGCGCCGCGAGCGAAGCGCGAGGCATTTGCATGAGCGCCTGGCTCGCTGTCCCGCGCGGCTGGCTCGACTCCTTCGGCGAGATTGCCCGCTTTGGCTCGCGCGTCGCCGGCCTCGTCTATTCGGGCCGGGTCCTGCGCTTCTTCGGCGAGAGCCTGCGCCAGGCTGGCATCCTCATCCTCGGATCGGCGCTGATCATCTGGGGACTTGTCTTCATCCTCGGTCTCCAGTGCGGGATCGAGGGGGCCTATCTGCTCCGCGCTCAGGGTGCGCCGGCATTCGCCGGCCTCTTCTCGGCCTGGTGCGACCTGCGCGAGATCATGCCCTACGCCTTCGGCTACATGCTTTCGGCCAAGGTCGGGACCGGGATCGTCGCCGAGCTCGGCGCGATGCGGATCTCCGACGAGATCGACGCGCTCGAGGTGATGGGCGTGCCGCCAGTCACCTTCCTCGCCGCGACCCGGCTGCTCGCCGCCTGGATGGCATTTCCGTTCATGTACCTGGTCGGGATCGGAATCATGTTCTACGCCAGCTACCTGGCCGTGGTGGAACAGATCGGCGACGTCTCCTCCGGCGGCTACCTGCTGATCTTCTGGATGTTCCAGAACCCGCCTGACCTGTTCTTCAGCTTGATCAAGGGGATGTTCATGGCGACGGCGATCGTGCTGGTCGGCTGCTACTACGGCTACACCGCCTCGGGTGGGCCGGTAGGCGTCGGCACCGCGACCGCGAAGTCGATGGTCCTCAACATCGTCCTGGTGCACATCATCGGGATGCTGGGCACCCTGGTTTTCTGGGGAGCGAACCCGAGAGCGCCGATAGGAGGCTGAACGCACGATGTCGATAGACGACGACCAGCGCCAGGAAGAAGTCGAAGCGGAGGCCGGCGCCGACACCGCAGACGCGGCGCGCCAGGCCGATCCCGAACCGCCGGTCGAAGAGACGCCGGTGCCGCGGGAGCGCTCGGACGGCCCCTACGTGAGCGAAGACGGCGCCATGATGGGGCGCGATTTCGTCATCCCGGGGGTCGATCCCGCCGAGAGCGATCCTTACCGCTTCCACACCGGCCGCAAGCGCGACCACGGCGGCGAGGACGCGATCGAGATCGTCGATCTGGTCAAGCAGTTCGGCCGCGCCCGCATCCTCAACGGTCTCAACCTCGGCCTGCCGGAAGGCCAGGTCTCGATGGTGCTGGGTCCTTCCGGCACCGGCAAGAGCGTGCTGATCAAGCACATCGTCGGCCTGCTCTATCCCGACCACGGAGACGTCCTCGTGCACGGCGAATCGATCCCGAACATGACCGACGACGAACTGTTCGAGGTGCGCAAAAAGTTCGGCCTGCTCTTCCAGGACGGGGCGCTGTTCGGCTCGATGAACATCTACGACAACACCGCCTTCCCGCTGCGTCAGCACACCGACAAAAGCGAGGAGGAGATCGGCGAGATCGTCAATCGCCGCCTCAAAGAGGTGGGGCTCTCGGAGGCGATCTACAAGATGCCGAACGAGCTCTCGGGCGGGATGCGCAAGCGCGCCGGCTTCGCGCGGGCGCTCGTGCTCGAACCGGCCATCGTCATGTTCGACGAGCCCGACTCCGGTCTTGATCCCGTGCGTACGGCGCTGCTCTGCGAGTTGATCCGCGAGGTCCACGCCGAGAACGGCGGCTGTTACCTCGTGATCAGCCACGACCTCAACACCGCGCGACGGATCTCGGACTTCATCGCCGTCCTCTGGAACGGCAAAATCGTCGAGTCCGGGCCCAAAGAGGAACTGTTCGACTCCGAAAACCAGTTCGTCCACCAGTTCCTCAACGCCGACGTGAGCGGCCCGCTCTCGATGGATTGAGCGCGGTCGCCGCCTGGGCGACCAGGCACGCGAAGGCCGTCCTCGCGGTTGCGGCACTGCTCGCTGTGGTGGCGGCGGCGGGCGCCGCCGACCTTTCCACCGACGCCGGCACCGACACGCTGGTCGACACCGACACCGCCAGCTACCGGGCGACGGAGGAAGTCCGAGCGGCATTCGGCGAAGAACCCGTCGTTGTCGTCGCCGAGGGGGATCTGCAGCAGCTGGTGCTCACCGCGAACCTGGGAAGGCTGCTTCGCCTCGAGGGTTGCCTGGCCGCGAGGCCGCCCGAGGGCGCCGAGCCGCTGCCCGGACCGTGCGCCGAGCTCGCCCGGATGGAACCCGTTCGGTCGGTGGTCGGACCGGCGACCTTCCTGAACGAGGCGACCATCCAGATCGGACGCCAGCTGCGGCGACTGGTGCAGCGCGTGCCGCCGGAGCGCCTGCGCGAGCTCCTGCTCTCCTTCGCCGCGCGCTACGGGATCACCAGCTCGCCGAGCCTCTCCAATCCGGACTTCCTCGCAGCCGTCGTCTTCGATCTGCGGCGCCAGCGCGCCACGCCGAAGTCCCGCCTCGCCTACCTCTTTCCCAACCGGCGCTCGACCCAGATCGTCGTTCGCCTGAAGCCGGACCTCAGCGACGACGACCGCCGGCGCGCGATCGAGCTGATCCGCGCCGCGGTATTCGACACGACCCCGCGGCGGGCCTGCGCGTTCCAGGGGCAGCCCGAGGCGTGCTTCGCTCTGCGAGGGGGACGCTACGTCGTCACCGGCGTCCCGATCGTGATCCAGGGCGTCGCCGACGCGCTCGAGCACGAGCTGCTGGTCCTGCTCGCCGTCGCCGTGCTCGCAATGGCGCTGACGCTCTGGCTGGTCTTCCGCAGCCGGTTCCGCTTGCTCCCGCTCGGCATCTCCCTCGGGGCGGCCGCCCTCACCTTCGGCCTGCTCGACCTCTTCGGCGGCTCCCTGACGCTGGCTTCGATTGCGGTTCTGCCGATTCTCGTCGGTCTCGCCGTGGACTACGCGATCCAGTTTCAGGCCCGCTACGACGAGGCGGTGGAGACCGGCGCATCCGGCGAGTTGGCGGCGCGTCGGGCGGTCGGCGCCGGCGGCCCCACGATCGCGACCGCGACTCTGGCAACCGCCGCCGGCTTCCTCGCCCTGCAGCTTTCTCCGACTCCGATGGTGCGGGATTTCGGCTGGCTGCTGATTCTCGGGATCGGGATCGCGTTCGCGCTTGCTCTCACTGCCGGGTTTGCGGCGCTGGCCCTTCGACGCGGCGGCCAGGCGGGTGTGCCCGGTCAGGGAGATGGCGCTCCTCGTCCTCGCAAGGTGCGGCCGAGAATCCCAGATCTCCATGCCAGCCGCCCGAGGAGGGTGGTCGTCGTCGGGGTGGCACTGGCCGTGGCGGGCTGGGGCGCCGGGACGCAGGTCGGTGTCGAGTCGGATATCCGCGAGCTCGCCCCGCAGGACGTGGAGGCCGTTCAGGACCTCAACGAGGCGCAGCAGGCGACCGGCGTCTCGGGGGAGCTGGACGTGGTCGTCAGGGCAGGGGATCTCACCGATCCCGCGACGCTCGAATGGATGGCGGGCTTCAAAACGCGCGCGCTGGCGGCCGGGGGGTACACCGGGGGAAACCCGAGTTGCCTGGACGCTGAGCTGTGTCCAGGGCCCGCGTTGTCCGACCTCGTCGGAGCCGGCGACGGTGGCCTGACCCGGGAGGGGGTACGGGGGACGCTGCGACAGGTGCCGGACTACGACCTGGAGAAGCTGGCCACGCTGGATCGTCAGACCGGATTGCCCGCAGGGACCGCGCTCCTCAGCTTCGGGATCCGGGCACAGGATCTAGATGAGCAGCAGGAGCTGATCGAGGACGTGAGGGGCGCGGTCGGGGACCCGCCCGAGGGCGTGGAGGTGCAGCTAGCCGGAGTCCCTGTCATCGCGGCGCAGGCCGCGTCGGACCTGTCCGGGAGCAGGTACTGGCTCACCCTCGCGGGGCTGGTCGCCGTGGGACTGGTTCTCCTCGTTGCCTACCGGTCGGTCTGGCGCGCCGTCGTGCCGTTGGTTCCGATAGTCCTCGCGACCGGCTGGGGCGCTCTGCTCGTGTGGATGCTGGGCGTGCCGCTCAACCCGATGTCCGCAGCGCTGACGGCGCTGACGATCGCGATCGCGACCGAGTTCAGCGTGCTGCTCACCGCGCGCTTTCACGAGGAGCGCGAAGGCGGCGCATCGCCACAGCGCGCCATCGACACCGCATATGGGCTCACCGGGTCAGCCGTGCTGGCGTCGGGTGCAACGGCGATCGTCGGCTTCGCGGTTCTCGTCGTCAGCGACGTTCGGATGTTGCGCGACTTCGGCCTGGTAACGGTCATCGACCTCAGCGTGGCGCTGCTCGCCGTTCTCGTCGCGCTGCCCGCCGTGCTGCTCTGGGCGGATGGTCGTCGATGAGGGACCGCTACTCGACGATCGCCGGGCTGCTGTTGGCCGCGGTGGTCGTCGTAGCTCTGCTGAACGAGATCGGGGGCACCGACGGCGGCACCCTCGGCCTCGACGAGCTGCCGGCGCGCTGGCCGCTGCCGGAGTTCGCCGTCCCCCTCGTTGTCGGACCGCTCGAAGGCGACGCCAACGTCGCCCAGGACGACTGCGAGACGTCCGAGGTTCCCTGCCCTCCGGACGCTAGTCGCACGCCCGCCTGTCAGGTGCAGGAACCGGGCGCGATCCGGGTCTGCGATCTCTTCGACCGCCCCTCGGTCCTGAGCTTCTGGTTCAGCAAAGGCGGCGACTGCGTCGATCAGCAGGACGTGCTCGACTCGCTGTACGGCCGCTACCGTGACCGGGTGCGCTTCCTCTCGCTGAACGTGCGCGACGATCGCGACGAGGTTCGCGACCTCGTGCGCGAGCGCGGCTGGCGGATGCCAGTCGGCTCCGACCGCGACGGCGCCGTGGCGCGGCTCTACCGCGTCGGCGGTTGCCCGACCTTCGCCTACGCCTACCCGGGCGGGACGCTCTACGACGCCAGCATCGGAATCCTCGAGCGGGGCGAGTTGGCGTCGCGGATAGAGAGGCTGCTGCGCGCGAGCAGGAGGGCGGCCGGGCCGTGACGCAGGGGTGGGTGGCGCCGCACCTAACCGCCGAGTTCCCCGGCCTGGGCATCGCATGGATCGACGTGGAGGGGCGGCCGGGGCGCAGCCCCGACTCCGTGCGGCGACGGCTGCGCGACCTCTCGGACCGCTTCTACGGGTCGCACGCGATTCATCTGCGCGAACGCCCGATTCCATGGGCCTATCGGGTCTTCTTCCGCCAGATTGGCCTCGACCCGGATCGGACGAGGACCCCGGTCGAGCAGCTCGCGCTCGACCGGCTTCGCGACGGCGGTTTCGTCACCCGCGGCCTGCCGGCCGACGCGCTCGCAATCGCCACGGTGGAGACCGGTGTGGCGCTGCGCGCGTTCGACGCCGACCGCCTGACCGGCTCGCTCTGCATCCGCGACTCCGGCCCGGGCGAGTCCCTCGCAGGCAGGCCCGGCGAACTCCCGCAAGGGACCCTGACGATCGCCGACGAACGCGCACCCGTGGCGCTGCTCTTCGGTTCGACCGGCGAGGGCTACGGCGTCGAGAAGGGCACCCGCCGGATAGCCGTCGTCGCGATCCAGGTCGGCTCGGTGCCGCAGATCGCGATCGAGGAGGCGTTGTGGATAGTGGAGACGACGTTGGAATCCGCCTGAGGGCGGCTACACTCGGGGAGTCATGCAGCAGCTTTTGAACCGAGAGAGCCGCGCTGCGCCGCTGGTGGGCGGCGACGAGCGTCGAGCGCGGGCGGAGCTGCGACGTCAGATCGGACGGCTCGAGCATCGACTCGCCGCGCTCGCCGCCGAGGCGTTCCCACGCCTGACGATCGACACCGCGGTGCCGGCGCTCGCCGCGCACGGCAGAGCGCTTGGCCTTGGCGAGCTGGAGGTTCTCCGCGACGAGCTCGCGACCCGGGTCGAGGACGGCCGCCGGGCTTTGCGCGAGCAGGCCGAGCTGGAGACCCGCAATCGCGAGCTGCTCGACCGCATGCTGGCCGCTCCGGCCGAGTTCAAGTGGGTGCAGATCTCGCGGGACGACGTCGGAGCCCCCGGCTGCGGTCACTGGCACTCGCTGCCGCGCCTCGGCCTGCTCGGGATGCTGATGGGTTGGTGGCGGGTCAGGATCTCGTCCGGATGCCCGTTACCCGGGCGGCTTGCGGCCGTTGAGCGGAAGCCAGAAGTCGACCGCCGCCGATGAGCGCCCCCCGGCGCCCTGGGGGACTTTCCCCCTCGCCGAGCTGACGATCCTCGCCGGGATCGTGGTGCTCGGGATCGGTTTCGCCGGCCAGAGTCCGGTCGCGATCGCGGTGGGGGCCGTGCTGGGGGCCCTGGGTGGGCTCGAGGTCTCCGTTCGGGAGCACTTCGCCGGCTACCGCTCGCACACGACCCTGCTCGCCGGCGTCGCCTTCGTCCTCGTCACCGGTGTCCTCTTCTACTTCGCGGAGGTGATCCTTGCGGTTGCCCTGGTGGGTGGTGGGATGACCTTCATCGCCGCCTTCGTGGCCCTGCGGAGGACCTTCCGCAGGGCTTCCGGCGGCTTGTCCGTGAAGATCCGTTAGGCGAAGACGACCTCGCCCGTCTTCGCGTTGAGCGCGCTGGCGAGAAGGGACCGCTGCCGCGGCGTCAGGGTGCCGAGGCGCTTGTTCTCGCTGAGGCCAAGGCTCTGCAGCAGCTTGCGGGCGCGGGTTCGGCCCCAGCGGCGCTGGCTGGTCAACAGCTCGGCCAGCGGCATGCTCTCCGTCTCCCAGGGGCAGTCGCGAACCACGTCGGCGACGTCGACCTCGCCGCGAGCGATCGAGCGCTTCAGCTCGGCCCTGGCCAGCCGCACGCGATTGGCGCGGGCAAGCGCCTGCATGTGCTGTGGGATCTGGACGGCCGGAGCGGTCGTCGAGGCAGGGGCGATTGAAGCTGCTTCCACGGAAAATCCTCCCTTGGGTCGGGGTTGCCTGACTGGGGTGCACCGGCTCCGCTCTGTCCAGCTCCCGGCGGCGGTCGGCGCGGATGTGGAAGCTATGCGTTGAGCCCCGACCGCGTCAACCCGAGCTCGTCAAAGAGTCACCGGTGCGGTCGCTAAGAGCACCTTTTTCTCGGCCCGCGCGGCTTGTTCGATTCTGGACAAGCCTGAAACTACCCCGACCGGGGTATATCGGCGGGCCGACCGGCAGCGGCCGTCAGTCGCGTGGAAGCTCAGGAAAGTTCTCGATCGTTCGGGCGATCGTCTCGAGTGCGCGGTCGAGGTGCTCGCGCTCGTGGGTCGCCATCAGGCTCGTCCGCAGCAGCGCTCCGCCGGGGGGCACCGCCGGGTGAATGGCGACGTTGGTGTAGACGCCGGCCTCGAAGAGCGCCTTCCAGAGCAACACGGCCTGCCAGTCGTCGCCGACGATCACCGGCACGACGGGCGTCGTCGCGACGCCGCCGTCGGGAAGGGTCCCCGGCTCGACCACCTTCAGGCCCAGCCCGCGCAGTCCCTCACGCAGGTACTCGGCGTTGCCGAGCAGCGCTTCGAAGAGCAGCGGCCCGTCGGAGCGGATCACCCGCAGGGCGGCAAGCGCCGCGCCGACCGCCGCAGGCACGGCGGAGGCGCTGAAGACGAACGAGCGCGAGGCGATCCGCAGGTACTCGATCACGTCGGCGGGCCCGGCGATGAAGCCGCCGCAGGAGGCGAGGCTCTTGGAGAAGGTGCCCATCCGCAGGTCGACCTCGTCCTCCAGGCCGAACAGCTCGCAGGCGCCCGCCCCCCGCGCGCCGAGCACTCCCGCGCCGTGCGCCTCGTCGACCATCAGTCGCGCCCCGTGGGCCCGGCACAGCTCGGCTATCCGAGGCAGGTCGCAGAGGTCGCCCTCCATCGAGAAGACCCCGTCGACGACGACGAGGACGCCACCGCCGTCCGCCGCGGCACGGTCGAGCATCTTCTCGAGCTTCTCCATCCGGTTGTGGCGGAAGGGCCGCAGCTTGGCACCCGAGAGCCGACAGCCGTCGAGGATGGAGGCGTGGTTGGCGGCGTCGCAGATCACCGTGTCGCCCGGCTCGAGGATCGTCCCGATGCAGCCCAGGTTCGCCTGATAGCCGGTGGTGTAGACGATCGCGTCGTCGGTCCCCATCCACTCGGCCAGCTCGCGCTCCAACTCGACGTGGAGCGGCGTGGTGCCGTTAAGGAGCCGCGAGCCGGTGACCCCGGTGCCGTAGGTCTCCAGCGCGTCCCTCGCGGCGCTCTTCACACGCTCGTCGCCGGTCAGCCCGAGGTAGTTGTTCGATCCGAGCATGATCGTCTCGCGGCCCTCCATCTCGACGACCGGGCCGGCCTGTGAGGTGAGCAGCCGGAAGAAGGGGAGGAGGTCATGCTCGCGGGCGGCTTCCAATTGCTCGAGCCGGTCGTGCCGGCGGGCCTTGGCGAAGACGTCGACGGCCGCCCTGGGGGGGTCGCTCATGCGCAGAGTGTAGGTTCAGCCGCGCATGTCAAGCGTCTCCATTCGCCCGGTGCGCACGCGGCGCGAGCTGAAGCGGTTCGTAAAGGTCCCATTTCGACTGCACCGCGAGCACCCGCAGTGGGTGGCGCCGCTGATCTTCGACCGCATGCAGTTCCTCGACCGCCGCCGCAACCCCTACTTCGAGCACGCCGAGGCCGAGTACTTCCTCGCCGAGCGCGACGGGGAGCCCGTCGGGCGCATCACGGCGCAGATCGACGAGCGCTGGGACGAGTACCAGGGCGGCAGCGACGGCATGTTCGGCTTCTTCGAGACGATCGAGGATCGCGAGGTCGCCGCAGCCCTCCTCGAGGCGGCCGAGGGGTGGTTGCGGGAGCGCGGGCGCGAGCGGGTGCTGGGGCCGATGGACTTCACCACCAACGACGAGCTCGGCATCCTGATCGACGGCTTCGAGTTGCGCCCGATGATCCTGCAGCCCTGGCACCCGCCCTTCTACCGCGAGCTGCTGGAGGGACTCGGCTACGGCAAGGCAATCGACCTTCTCATGTGGTACTTGGAGCTGGGCGAGCTCAAGGAAGGAGACCAGTTCACGCCGGAGATCCACGCCGCCGCCGAAAAGGCGCTGCGCGACGAAGGCGTCGAGATCCGCAAGTTCGTCAAGCGCAACCTGGCCGAGGAGATGCGCCGCTTCACCGAGGTCTACAACGAGGCCTGGTCCGACAACTGGGGGTTCGTGCCGGCGACCGACGCCGAGGTCGAGTTCCACGCCAAGCTGCTCAAGCAGTTGCTCGACGAGGACTGGGGCTTCATCGCCGAAAAGGACGGTGAAACGGTCGGCGTCGCGTTCACGCTGCCCGACATCAACCAGGCTCTTGCGAAAGTGGGTGGGCGGCTGCTGCCGTTCGGCTGGCTGCGCTTCCTGATGGCCAGACGCAAGATCGACCGGGTCCGGGTCTTCGCGCTCGGAGTCAAGCACGCCTACCGCCACAGCGGCGTCGCCGCCGGCCTCTACCTGAAGCATCTCGAGAGCGCCAGTCCAGAGGGCATCCCGGCCGGTGAGACCGGCTGGATCCTGGAGACCAACGGCCCGATGAACCGGGCCATGGAAGGGATGGGCGGCAAGGTGGTCAAGCGCTACCGGGTTTACGAGAAGCCGCTCGGGCCGACGCCCCCGCTACAGTCGGCCGGGTGAGCGAGATGGAGCTGGAGCCGGTTCAGGTGCGCG
Source organism: Solirubrobacterales bacterium (assembly GCA_036259555.1). Taxonomy (GTDB): domain Bacteria; phylum Actinomycetota; class Thermoleophilia; order Solirubrobacterales; family 70-9; genus VRUE01. The sequence continues at coordinate 18,261 of DATABM010000120.1, read as the reverse complement.
TGCTGCCGCGCGAGGAAGCGGCCCTGCCCGCTCTGCGCGGCGAGGCGCGCACCGTGGCGATCGCCGCCGCGGGAGGGGTGCTCGCCGGCGCGGCGACCGTCGCCGCCGTCCGTGCCGTCGCGGCCGCCGCGGCGCGCCGGACCTCCTCTCCACGGCTCTTCGGCCGCCGCGAGCGTCCCGCCCAGGTGGTCGCCAGCCGCTCCTTCCTGGTCGACGTTCATCTGCTCGGTCGGTGAGCAGCCGGCCGCTCGAAGTCGACGTCGTCCCGCCCTCCCCCTTCCGCCTGCCGACGTACGGGGGCGAGGACGGTGTGATGCGGGTGCGCGGGGGCGTTGCCTCGCGACTGCTCCACGTCGCGGACAGCCCCATCCTCGTCCGCGCCTGGCAGCCCGGCGCGCGACGGGTGCTCCTGCGGGCCGAGCCTGTCGACCCCGCCTCGATCGCACCTCCCCGGTCACTGCCCGCCCAGCCCCTGCGCTCCGCCGGCCCAGCCGATTTGCGCACCGCCCTCGAGCGGATGCGCTTCGCGCTCGGCGTCGACGACGACCTCGGCGAGTTCTACCGGCGGTTCCGCCGCGACCCGCTGCTCGGGCCGCTGCTCCGCCGCCGTCCCCACCTGCGCCCGCGCCGCCGTCCGTGGCCATGGGAGGCGCTTGCCTGGGCCGTCGTCAAGCAGCTGATCGAGACCGGTGCGGCGGCACGAATCCAGCGTCGCATCGTCGGCCGCTGGGGGCGCCGGCTCGGCGGCGAGCGCGAGACGCTGCGCGACGTGCCGCCAGCGGCCGCGATCGCCGGCCGAGCGCCGGCCGAAATCGAGCAGCTGGGGCTATCCGCCGGCCGCTCCTTGGCGCTGCGCGCCGTCGCCGCCCAGACCGCCTCCGGCCGTTGCCGTCTATCCGATCCGGCGGCCGACCGGCGGTTGCTCGCGGTCCGCGAGATCGGCCCCTGGACGGTTCAGTGCCTGGGACTCTTCGGCCGTGGCGATCCCGACTCGTTGCCCGCCGGTGACCTGATCTACCTGAAGCTCGTCGGTCGGCTGGCCGGGCTCGGCCGCCGTGCCACCGTCGAGGAGGTCGAGGAGTTCTACGCCCCCTACGCTCCGTTCCGCGGTCTCGCCGGTCACTGGACCATCGGCTTGTACGGATAAAGGAACGGCCCGGTCGACCGATAAGCCCGTGTGGCAGACGACAGCACGGGACGGGGACAGGGCTGGCCTGAGGATCGGGTAAGCGAGTTCCTCGACGAGATTTCCTCGGCGGGCGACGACTACCGGCGCCTGGTCGAGCGGTTGCCGGCGATCGTCTACGCCTGTGAGCTGGGGGAGCGCGGCCGCTGGCGCTACGTCAGCCCGCAGATCCAACCGATCCTCGGCTACAGCCCCGAGGAGTGGATGTCGGATTCCGGCCTGTGGGTGCGCCAGCTGCATCCCGAAGACCGCGAGACCGTGCTCGAGCAGGAGGCCCGAAAGGCGGCGGCAGGCGGTAGCGGCCCGCCGATCGACTACCGGATGAAGACCCGCTCCGGCGAGCTTGTCTGGATCCTCGACGAGGCGGTTCTCGAGCCCGACGACAGGGGAACGCCGGTTTGGCATGGGGTGCTCTACGACATCACCGAGCGCAAGAACGCCGAGGGCGAACTGCGCCGCGCCGCGGCTCAGCAGGCGGCGGTCGCCCGCCTCGGGCGCCATGCCCTTCAGGACGGCGATCCGGTCAAGCTGCGCGAGAAGGCGGTGGCATTGATGACCGAGATCGACGGGGTCGAGGCGGCCTGTGTCTGGGAGGCCGGCCGCGAGGGCAGGCGCCTGCAGCTCAGCGCCGGGCAGCAGGCGAATGGCCTCGAGATCGAGCCACGAGCGAGCGCGGCTCGCGACTCGCACGCCGGCGCGGCGCTCGACTCCGGCCTCCACGTGATCGTCGACGACTGGTCCACCGAGCGCCGCTTCTCGATGCCGCCCGCCTTGAAGGCGCTTGGCGCTCGCAGCAGCCTCGCCGTTCCGATCGCCGGCAAAGAGCTGCCCTTCGGCGTCTTCGACATCCACTCGACCGAGCCGAGCCGCTTCACCCCTCAGGACGTCCATTTCGTGCAGGCGTCGGCGAACGTGCTCGCCGACGCTCTCGAGCGCCATACAGCCGACGAGGCGCTGCGCCATCGCGTCCTGCACGATGCGCTCACCGGCCTCCCCAACCGACTCAGCTTCATCGACTCGCTGCGCGACGCGCTGGTGAGGGCGGCCGCGTCCGGCTCTCCGGTCGGGGTCCTCTTCCTCGACCTCGACCACTTCAAGCTGATCAACGACAGCATCGGCCACCACGCCGGCGACGAGCTGCTGCGTGCCGTGGCGCCGCGGCTGCGCTCTCACCTGAGGCCGGGCGACATCGTCGCCCGCTTCGGCGGCGACGAGTTCGGCATCCTGGTCGACCGGCTGACCGACGAGGACGAGGCGGTGGCGATCGCGGACCGCGTCGCAGACGCGTTCACCGAGCCCTACTCGATGGGCGGCGCCGACCACTTCGTCACCGCCAGCATCGGGATCGCGGTAGCGCGTCCGTCGACCCGCGAACCGGTCGACGCCGACATGCTGATCCGTGACGCCGACGCCGCGATGTACCGGGCGAAGGAAGGCGGGCGGGGGCGCTGCGAGGTCTTCGACGCCGAGATGCGGGCCCGTGCGATGCGCCGGCTGGAGATCGAGCGCCAGCTTCGCCACGCACTCGAGCGAGACGAGCTGGAGCTGCGCTACCAGCCGCTCGTCGCGCTGGACAGCGGCGAGATCGTGGCGCTCGAGGCTCTGGTGCGGTGGCGCCATCCCGAGCGGGGCGTGCTCGACCCGAGCGAGTTCGTCGAGATCGCCGAGGACAGCGGGCTGATCGAGCCGATCGGCAGGTGGGTGCAGGAGACCGCATGCCGGCAGGCTCTGGGCTGGCACGAGCGACGTCCCGACCAGCGACCGCTCGACATCGCCGTCAACCTCTCGGCGCGTCAGGTCGCTCGACGCGACCTTGCCGATTCGGTGGGCGAGATCCTCTCGCGGACCGGCCTCGACCCGGTCAACCTGCGGCTCGAGATCACCGAGAGCGTCCTGGTCGAGGAGTCGGCGCGCGCAGCGGAGACGCTGCGGGCGCTGAGCGAGCTCGGCGTGCGGCTCGTGCTGGACGACTTCGGCACGGGTTACTCGTCGCTCGCCTACCTCAACCGCTTCCCGTTCGACGCCCTGAAGATCGACCGTTCCTTCATCGACGGGCTGGGGATCGAGCGGGAGCGGACGGCGATCGTCGAGGCCGTGCTGGGCATGGCCAGAGCGCTCTCGCTCGATGCGATCGCCGAGGGAGTCGAGAGCGAGGCTCAGGTGGCCGAGCTGCGACGGCTCGGTTGCGACTACGCGCAGGGACACCTCTTCTCGCGCCCCCTGGCGCCCGAGAAGGTGACGCAGCTCCTGCGCGACGGCAGGTTCGAGCTACTCGGGAATGCGGCCCAGTAGGTAGTCGTTGGAGAGCAGGTCGGCCGGCTCCGGCTGGCCGGAGATCTGATCGTTCTCTCGCATCCAGGCGACGAAGCGGCTCCACGCGGCGGCGTCCATGCGACCGTCGCGGGAGAGCAGCGGCAGGGTCGCGTCGACCTCGGCTCGCGTCAGCCTCGGATCGAGGTCGGGGTTCGCGTCGAGCAGCGCTTTCACGGCCTCGTTCGGCCGTTCGATCGCAGCCGCCGTGCCGCGCGCCAGGGCGGCCAGGAAGACCCGCACCCGCTCGGGGTCGTCCTCGAGCGACTCGCGGTTGGCGACCAGGACCAGCTCGTCGTAGGTGGGCACCCCGAGCCGGTCGACGGGCGTGACCACCGGCGCCTTGCCGCGCAGCCGCAGGTCGACGCCCTCGACGTTGCGGAAGCCGCCGAGCATCGCATCGGCGCGGCCGCCGACCAGCGCCGGCAGCAGGCCGTAGCCGACGTTGACCGTCTTCACGTCGGAGGGGGCGAGCCCCGCCCGCGAGAGGATCGTCTCCAGATACGCGTCCTGATAGGGGATGCCCGCGGTCGCGATCGTCTTGCCGCGCAGGTCGGCGATGCCGCCGATCTTCGCCTCCTTCAGCCAGATCAGCGAGGTGAGGGGATGGTCGACGAGAGCGCCGACGGCGAGCACGTCCAGTCCCTGCTCGGCCGCGAGGACGACCTCGGGCTCATAGGAGATCGCCAGGTCGGTCTGACCGGCGGCCACCTGCTTGATCGGCGCCGCTGGATCGGAGGGCGTCTGGATCGAGACGTCGAGACCGGCCTCCTCGAAGTAGCCGAGCTGCTCGGCCATGTAGATCCCGGCATGGTCGGGGTTCGGGTAGAAGTCGAGCGTCAGCGTGAAGGGCTGCGGCTGCCCGGTCGCATCCTCGCTCTTCTCGCCGCAGGCGGCGAGAAGAAGGGCGGCGAGCAGAGCGGCCAGGACGATTGCGGCACGGAGCGGCTGCGCGGTCATGCTCGGGTTTCTATCGCCAACGGACCACACGCCGCTCCGCGACGGCGATTAGGGCGAAGAGACCGAGTGCGATGGCGGAGAGCACGAGGGCCGCGGCGAACACGCGCGCCGTCTGGAGCTGGCCGTTGTCGATCAGGATCATGTGCCCGAGCCCGGCATCGGCGCCCGCCCACTCGCCGAAGACCGCGCCAATCGGAGCGAACACAGCGGCCAGGCGAGCGCCGTTGAAGAAGTAGGGAAGCGCCGCCGGCGCCTCGACCTTGGCGAGGATCTGCCGGCGGGAGCCGTTGAGGGTCCGCATCATCTTGATCGCCTCGGTGTCGACGGCACGCAAACCTGCAGCCGTGGCGATCGTGATCGGAAAGAAGCAGACCAGCGCCACGATCGCGATCTTGGGACCGGGTCCGTAACCGAACCAGACGACGAGAATCGGCGCAAGGACGAGGACCGGGATCGTCTGCGAGGCGATCAGCAGCGGGTAGAAGGAAAGACGCAGGATCCCGGAGAGGTGAATCAGCAGCGCGAAGGCCAGCCCGATCGCGATCGCCACCGCCAGCCCGAGCAGGATCTCCTTCAGCGTCACCCAGGCGTTGTCCGCGAGGAGACCCCGGTTGTCCGCCAGCGCGGCGCCGATTTCCGCCGGAGACGGCACCAGGAACGGCTCGAGGTTCAGCGCGTCCGCGATCGCTCCCGTCGAGGCGGCGAGCTGCCAGAGACCGACGAGGGCGGCGAGAACGACGAGCGGCAGCGCGGCTCTCGGGCCTGCGGCAGCGTTCATCGCATTCCCTCGCGGAGCGCCGCCATCGCACGCTCGCGGAGGACGACGAAGCTCGGGTCCGTGACCGCGGCGTCCCGCTCGGCGGCTCGGGGCGCGGGCGCGACGATCTCGTCGACAACCCGCGCCGGTCGCGCCGAGAGGACGACCAGGCGGTCGGAGAGATAGAGAGCCTCCTCGACGTCGTGGGTGACGAGGACGACCGTGTGCGGATCCTCGTCCAGGGCATGCGCGAGCCACCCCTGCATCTCGGCTCGCGTGATCGCGTCGAGCGAGGCGAACGGCTCGTCGAGGGCGAGCACCGGCTTGCGCGAGAGCAGCGTGCGCAGGAAGGCGACCCGCTGGCGCATGCCGCCCGAGAGCTCCCGCGGCAGCGCCCGCTCGAAACCGGCGAGGCCGAAGCGCTCGAACAGCTCGGCGGCCTCGGCGCGGGCGCGGCGGCGGCCGGCGCCCCTGTTGCGGGGGGCGAGCGCGGCGTTGTCGAGGGCGCTGAGCCAGGGGAGGAGGACGTCGCGCTGCGGCATGAAGGCACAGTTCGTGAGCCGCTCCGCGGCGCCGCGGGCGCCGCGGACGTCGATTTCTCCGGCGGCTGGCTCCTGCAGCCCGCAGAGGAGCTCCAGCAGCGTCGACTTGCCGCACCCGGAGGGGCCGACCAGACCGAGCACGGTCCCGCCTGGAACCTCGAGGTCGAGGCGCTCGATCGTCGTCAGTTCGCCGTAGCGATGCCGCAGGCCGCGAATCGAGACGCTCGCGCCGGCGTCGCGCGCGTCGGGAGGCGATCCGCTGACGGCGGCGAAGTCCTTTGCTTCCGTGCGGACCACAGTGGTATCCTGGCGCACTCCGCGCACCTGACTAAGAAGGTCAGGAAAGTCGAATAAGCACCCCGCGCGGAGCCTCTATGGACCCGGCAATCATCATCTTCGGCTTCGGCATTGGAGCAATGGTCGGCATGACCGGCATGGGCGGCGGCACTTTGATGACCCCGCTGCTGATCCTGCTCTTCGGCGTCAAGCCGGTGACGGCGATCGGCACCGACATCTTCTACGCCGCCGTCACCAAGACGGTCGGCGGCTGGCGCCACCTGCGGATGGGGACGGTCAACCTGCGCCTCTCGTTTTGGCTCGCCGCGGGCAGCGTCCCCGCCTCGGTCGCCGGCGTCTGGGCGATCTCGATCCTGCAGAGCCGGGTCGGCGAAGAGCGGCTCGACTCGTTGGTCTACGCGCTGCTCGGCGGCACCCTGCTGATGGTGGGGATCATCACGCTGGCGCGGGCGCTGATCCTCAGCGACCTGGTCGAGGAGCGCGACGACTTCGAGATCAAGCGCCGCCACAAGATCGCTGCGGTGGCGATTGGCGTCGCGACCGGTTTCGTCATCGGCATCACCTCGGCCGGCTCGGGAACGGTGATTGCGATCCTCCTAATCGCCGTCTTCCGCCTCGCTCCGAAGAAGGTGGTCGGGACCGACGTCTTCCACGCCGCGGTCCTGCTCTGGGCGGCGGGAATCGCGCATTGGGTTGGTGGCAACGTCGACTTCCTGCTCGCCGGCAACATCCTGCTCGGATCGGTGCCGGGCGTCGTCGTCGGCGCCCATTTCGCGAACCGCGCTCCGGTCGGCTTCCTGCGCACGGCGCTTGGGGTCGTCCTCATCGCATCGGGCCTCGTCACGGTGCAGAAGGGCGATCCGCTGGTCTGGCCGATCGCCGCAGCGGTCGCCGGCGTCGGCCTCCTGCTCTTGATCTGGTTCCCACGCTGGTGGTCCAATCGACGCCAGGAACGGGAGGCCATGCAGGCCGAGGGCCCGCCGCACGACCGCTCCGCCGAGCTGGCGCCCGAGACGATCGGCTAGCCCAACCTGCGGCGCCACCCGCGAGGGGCGATTGATTTACTCCATCTATGCGTGTCTCCGCGAAGGCCGATTACGCCGTCAGAGCAGCGGCGGAGCTCGCTGCAGCCGAAGAGGGGCCGGTGAAGGGAGAGAGGCTCGCCGATGCGCAGGACATTCCCCTTCAGTTCCTCGAGCACATCCTGCTCGAGCTGAAGCACGCCGGCATCGTCCGTGCCCGCCGCGGGGCCAAGGGCGGCTACTGGCTGGCCAAGCCGGCCGACGAGATCACGATCGCCGATGTGGTGCGCGCGGTCGAGGGCCCGATCGCCCACGTCCAGTCCTCGCCGCCGGAGTCGATCGAGTACCGCGGCCACGCCGAGCACCTGCAGGAGGTCTGGATTGCGGTCCGCGCCAACCTGCGCGCCGTCCTCGAGCACGTCACCCTCGCCGACCTCGTGTCCGACCACCTGCCGGCGATCGTCGAGAACCTCGTCTCCCAGCCAGACGCCTGGGCGGCCCGATAAACGATAAATTTTGCAGTACTAGAGAAAAACGTCCGGCGCCCTATGTACGTTGGCGCCGTGGGAGTCGGCAACGGCAACGGCGATGGGAACGGGAACAGCGCCGCGGGCGATCTCGCCGCGATTGCCGCGCTCGTCACCCCTTTCTTAGCGGCACTCGGTGCACTCGCCCTGACCGGCACGATCGGGCGGGTCCAGCGCAACGAGCCCGAGCTGATCGCCTGGGCGCTGTTCCTGGTGCTCCTCGCGGGAGTCCTCTGGCTGCTCGCGGGCCAGCTGGGGAAATGGCCCCTGCTGCTGCGCAGCCTCGCCTGCGCGGCGGCGCTGGTCGGCTTCGTGCTCGGCCTCAGCGCAGCGGTGACCACCGCCAACGACGAGCCGCGTCCCCAGATCGAGGCAAGCCTCGACGACGACGCTCGAAAGCTGACGGTTGAGGTCAAAGCCTCTAACATGGAAACGGAGGATCGCCTCGCCATCTTCATCGACGCGCTGACGCGAGCACCTGAAAATCCCGGCGGCTACGGCGTCGAGCCGGTCTACCGTGCGTACGAGGGTCCCGACGAGGACGGGAACTTCGAGGGCACGATCACGACCTTCCTGCCGAAAGGCCGCTACACCGACGTTGGGATCAAGGCCTTCACCGACGAGACGTCGCTCGCCTGCGACGACCAGCTGACGCGATCGGCCGCATTGAACGAATCGACCCGCAGTGGCGGCAAGCCTGGCTCAGGGACCGGTTGCGTGACGATGGCACTCGTCTCGAAGGCCGGCACGTCGCCTGCTGCAAAGCCGAAAAAACGCGGTGGGAAAAACCGTCGCGGCAGGGGCGGCGGCGGCTAATCCCCCGCCGGCACGCCGCCGGCGACGACGTTGACGAAGTTCTCGAGGTGCCGCGTGGTCCAGCACTCGAAGGCGCCGTCGCAGTGGCGCTCGTAGGCGGCCATCACCGAGTCGCCGTAGTTCCAGTAGAGCTTCGGCTCCGGATTGAGCCAAAAGAGGCGACCGGCGCGCTCGGCGATCTGGGCGAAGACCTCGGCGTGGGGCTCGCGGCCGTTCGTGCGGGCGTCGCCGAGCACGATCACGGTGGAGCGCGGGTCGAGGTCGTCTGAGATCTCGGCCAGGAACTCGAGCCAGACGCGGCCGTAGTCCGTGTAGCCGGAGACATCGGCGACACCGCCCTCGCTGGAGACGCGTCTGGCGATCTCGCGGAAGTCGCGCTCGTGCTCGAAGATCTCGGTGACCTCCGAGATCCGCTCGATGAAGACGAAGCTGCGCAGCTTGCGGAACGAGTCGTGCAGGGCGTGGAGAACCGAGAGGAAGAAGACGCTGGCCGACGTGACCGAGGTCGAGACGTCGCAGAGGACGTAGATCTCCGGGCGGCGCGGCCGCTTCGGCCGGTGGCGCAGCCGCAGCGGCACGCCACCCGTCTCCAGCGAGGCGCGCATGGTGCGACGCACGTCGACCGTCTGCCCCTTGCGCCGGCCGCGCTGCTCGTGCCCCAGCGTCGCCAGGCGTCGCTTCATCTGCGAGACGGCGCGGTGGACGGCGGCGAGGTCCTGGGTCGGGCTGGTCGGCAGCGCCCGGTCGAGCTCGGCGAGCGGCCGCGACGGCGGCAGCGTCTGCGTCCGCTCGATCAGGTCGCGTTCCAGCTCGCGCCGCAGGTGGCGCTCGAAGCGGCTCAGCTCCTCGCGGTCGACCGGGGGCCGCTCGCCGGCCGCAGCCTCGCCCTGCTGCTGGCCGGTGGAGAGGCCGAGCGTGCGACGGATGCGCTGCACGTCGACGCCGACGACGCCGGAGCCCTCGCCCTCGCGGCCGAAGGCGGCGATCGCCAGCCGGGCGAGGTCGCGCATCTCGCCGTCGTCGCCCTCGACGATCGCATCGCGGATCTGCTCGCGCAGCTCGTCGATGTCGAGGCGCTGGGCGCCGTGGCCTCCCTCCCCGCGCTCGCCGATGCCGCGCTCGACCGCCTCCGCCTCGGCGGCGCGGAAGAACCAGCGCTCGAACAGCAGCTCGAAGAGGCGACGGTCCTCCTGGGACTTGGCGATCGTCGTCGCCAGCGCCTCGCGGAAGTCGTCCGCCGAGGTCCACGGCACCTGCTCGAGCGCCGCGAAGGCATCGAGGATCTCCGAGGTCCCGACAGCGACACCCTCGCTGCGGAGCTCCTCGCAGAAACCGAGCAGCTTCGCGGCAAGCCCGGGCGGGCCGGTCTCAGCCTTGGGGCCGAACGGCGTCGGCAAGCTTCACCCCGACCCGCTCGGCGACGAGGTCGATGTCGGTCCGGTGCTTGACGATGATCGACATCGACTGCTCGAACGTCTTGCGGTCGATGTCGTCGGCGCCCATCAGCAGCAGCGTCCTCGCCCAGTCGATCGTCTCGGCGATCGAGGGAGGCTTCTTGAGGTCGAGCGACCGCACCATTCGCACCACCTCGACGAGTCGCCGCGCCAGCTTCTCGGGCAGCTCCGGCGTGTGCAGGCGGACGATCTCCATCTCGCGCTCCAGATCAGGGTAGTCGAGCCATAGGTAGAGGCAGCGACGCTTCAGCGCCTCGGTCAGCTCGCGCGAGTTGTTGGAGGTCAGGATCACGATCGGCATCGTCGTCGCGCTCACCTGGCCCAGCTCTGGAATCGTAATCTGGAAGTCGGAGAGCAGCTCGAGCAGCATCGCCTCGAACTCCTGGTCGGTCTTGTCGATCTCGTCGATCAGCAGGACCACCGGTTGGTCGCTGGCGATCGCCTGCATCAGCGGTCGCTCGAGCAGGAACTCCTCGCTGAAGATGTCGTCGTGGACGTCGTCCCAGCCGGACTCGCCGCCGGCCTGGATTCGCAGCAGTTGCTTGCGGTAGTTCCACTCGTAGAGCGCCTTCGCCTCGTCGAGCCCCTCGTAGCACTGGAGGCGGATCAGCTCGCGACCGGTCGCGCGGGACAGCGCCTTTGCGAGCTCGGTCTTGCCGACGCCAGCCGGGCCCTCGACGAGGATCGGCTTGCCGAGGCGCTGGGCGAGGAAGGAGACGAGGGCTGCCGGCTCGTCGGCGAGGTACGCGGCGGCGGCGAGCGCCTCCCTGGTCTCGGCGACGGACTCCGGTGCGGCGGCCATTCCGGCGATGATATCCGCGCCCGTGTCCAATCTCCTGTCGATCCTCGCCCTGCTGCCCGACAGCGGCGTGCCCTACGTCGTGCTGTTCGCCGCCGGCTTCGCGATCGGAATCCTCGGCCACCTCGCCGGCTCGAACCGGCTGGTCGCCGTCGGCATCGCGCTCATCTTCCTCGGCGCCTTCCTGCTGCCTCTGCTGGTCAACCTGACGGAGAGCACGCCGCCGCAGATCGAGCGGACGCGCTGACGTTGCCCAGCGTCTACGATCCGGTCCGGAGATAGAGAACCTTCGAGCTTGAGTTCACGTCGCCTCATATCCCTGCTTGCCGCGCTGACCTTGGCGACCGGTCTTACGGCCTGTGGCGAAGGCGGTGGAGCCGGGGGCGGCGATCCCGCCCAGACCATCGACTCGGCGACGCTCGAAGGAATCGAGAGCGGCGCCCTCGAGCTGAGTCTCGCGGTCGACGTGTCGGGCAAAGGAGGCGGGGACTTCGACTTCAGCCTCTCGGGCCCGTTCCAGGCCGGCGCCAAAGGCGATCTGCCGCAGCTCGATCTGGATGCGTCCGCGCAAGGGTCGGCGGGGGGAGAGAGGCTCGACTTCGAGGGCGGCCTGGTCCTGCTTCCAAGTACCGCCTACGTCAACTACGAAGGCACGGAGTACGAAGTCGATCCGACCACTTTGAGCTTCGCCGAATCCGTGATCAACCCGGGCGGAGGGGGGCGGTCCGGCGCTCCGGCCGGCTGCGAGGAGGCCGTCGGCAAGTTGCCGGTCAGCCGGTTCGTCGACAATCTCAGCGGCGGAGAAGCGGCCGACGTCGAGGGCACGGACACGACGAGGGTCAGCGGCGACCTCGACGTCCCCGGGGCGCTTGACGCCCTGCTCGATCTCGCCGAGGACCCGGCTTGCCAGTCTCAGCTCGCCACGGCCGGCGAGCTGCCGTCGCGCGCGCGAGTGGAGGCGGCTCAGGAGGAGATCGAAGCAGGTCTGAAATCGGCCCGGATCGACGTCTACATCGGCGACGACGACATCGTGCGGCGGATCGCCGCCGAGCTCGAGATCGAACCGCGGCAGCGGTCGGCCGGCGGCCCGCAGCGCGCCTCGATCGATTTCGAGCTGTCGCTCGCTGGCGTCAACGAGGAGCAGGAGATCACGGCGCCTGCGAACGCCAAGCCGCTCGGCGACCTCTTCCTGAAGCTCGGCATCAACCCGATCGAACTGCTCGGGTTGCTCGAAGGCGAAGCCCTGCCGGAGCTGCTCGAGGGAATCGGAAGCGCCGCGACTGGTGGCGGCTCCGGCCCCGCCAGCCAGCAGGAGTACCTCGAGTGCCTCGGCGAGGCGCGCACCCCCGTCGACCTCGAGAAGTGCACGCGGCTGGCTGGCTAGCCTGAGGGCCGCTGCCTTCTTCGCATAGGCTCACGGCGTGGAATTCCTCCTGCTCGTAGTGAGCTTCGCCGTCATCCTGGCCGGCGCCCTCCTCTTCACCAACGCGGTCGAGTGGCTGGGTCACCGGCTGCAGATGGGCGAAGGGGCGGTGGGCAGCCTGCTCGCGGCGGTCGGCACCGCGATGCCCGAGACCCTGATCGCGATCGTCGCGTTGATCAGCGCCGCAAAAGGGTCCGAGCAGGTCGCGATCGGCGCGATCGTCGGCGCGCCGTTCCTGCTCGGCACGCTGGCGATGGGCCTGGTTGGCCTCTTCGCCTACCTCTACCGGGGACGGCGGGCGACCGGGCTGCAGCTGGACGCGCACGGGCCAACCCTCGAGCGCGACCTCATCTTCTTCCTGATCTTCTTCGCGGTCTCGCTGGCGATGGCTTGGGGGGCACCCGACCCGTTGCGCATTCCGATCGGGATCCTCGTGATCCTCTCCTACGTCGTCTACGTTCGGCGCACGCTGCTCGGTGGCGGTGACGTGCAGGAGCACGGGACGCTCGACCCGCTGATCTTCGAGCGGCGCGAGGAGTTCCGCAGGAATCCCTCGCTCTGGGTCTGCGTCGTGCAGCTGGTCGTCGGCCTTGGCGCGATGGTCGGGGGCGCCCACCTCTTCGTCGAGGAGCTGCTCCACATCGCCGAGTCGCTCGGCATCGAGGCGGTCGTCCTGGCGCTGATCCTGGCCCCGCTGGCGACCGAGCTGCCCGAGAAGGTCAACAGCTTCTTCTGGGTGCGCGAGGGCAAGGACTCGCTGGCGCTCGGCAACATCACCGGCGCGATGGTCTTCCAGTCGACGATCCCGATCGGGATCGGGCTGATCTTCACGGACTGGGACCTCAGCTTCAACGCGGCGTTCTCCGTCGTGCTCGGCCTGATCGGCGGCTTCCTCGCCTACGAGGTCCTGCACCGTCGCGACCGCTTCGCGCTGCCGGTCGTGATCGCCTGGCTCGCCCTGTACGCGACCTACATCGTCGTGGTCGCGGCTACCGCCTGAGCACGGCTGGCTAGGCGGCGGCGAGGTCGGCGAGAGCGTCCAGGACGACGTCGTCGTGCGTCTTGGGGGAGACCTTCGGAAAGACCTTGGCGATCTTGCCCGCCGGGTCGATCACGAACGTGCTCCGTCGGACCCCCCAGTACTTCTTGCCGTACATCGCCTTCTCGCCCCAGGCGCCGTACCGCTCGGCAACCCGGTGGTCCGCGTCGGCCAGAAGCGTGAAGTCGAGGTCGTGCTTCTCGGCGAACTTCTTCACGGCCTCGACCGAGTCGGGCGAGACCCCGATCACCCGGGCTCCCGCCTTCTCGTACTCGTCGCTTCGATCGCGCACGCCGCAAGCCTGGGCGGTGCAGCCCGGAGTGTCGGCGCGGGGATAGAAGTAGAGGACCACCGTCTGCCCGCGCAGCTCGGAGAGCGTCACCTCGCTGCCGTTCTGGTCGGACAGCGTGAAGTCGGGGGCACTCTCACCGGCTTCGAGCATCAGTCGACGTCCTCCGCCGCCGGGGGCGGAGCGTCGTCGTCATCGTCGTCTCCGAAGCCCTCGTCATCCCCGTCGAGCGCGGTGCCCGAGACGGCGGCGGCTCCGATCGGGTGGTGGGCGGTCTGGAAGCGCTCCAGCGCCTCGTCGCGGGCGTCCTCGTCGATCGGGACGTCGTCGGAGATGCGCACCCAATCGGCGCCCTCGTAGGCCTCCATGTTGAAGACCTCCTGATCGAGGGACGCGGAGTCGTCGACGACGACGATCACCTCGGTCTGCGGGTTGAAGTAGGTGCCCGGCTGGACGAGCAGCTCCTCGATCTCGTAGAGGTTGTCGCCGCCCGCCATCAGTCGCCCAATCCTATGAGATCGCCGAGCTGGCGCTCCACCTCCGCCTCGACGTCGAGCGGCTCCTCGCCGGTGCGCATGCGGCGTTCGTTGCGGGCGACGACGAGCTCCCGGACCTCGGCCCGCAGGCTCTCGTCGAGGCTCGGCCGCGCCGACGGCGACTCAAGCAGCCGGGCCAGCTCTGACTCCACGTCGAGACCGCGCTCGCCGCGGCGCTGGAGCCGAAACGACTTCGCCTCCAGCATCTGGCGCGCCTCAGCTGCCTGCACCGCCCGGTCCACAGGCGGCTCCCCGCCACCGACGCGGGGCGGTGGCAGCGCCTGCTCGATCGACAGCGGCCCTTTGCCGATACTGCGCCAGGCCGGCCCCGAGCGGGCGAAGGCGACGGCCGCGACGGGAAGCGCCAACAGGGTTATCGCGGCCAGGACATAGCCGCTCTGGATCCCGATCGCTCCCAGCAGCGCCATCCGTCAAGGGTACGCCGCGAGGGGCGCCGGCTCCGCCGCCACGAGCGGAGGCCATTTCTGTACCCTTCGGGCTGGTTGACTGACCAGTCAATCGGTCGTTGAATCGGCCGCCAAGGCCACTCCCACCGAAAAAAGGAGCTTCGAGCAGTGGTTGACTTCACTCTGACCGACGAGCAGAAGGATCTGCGCGAGCTGGCGCACAACTTCGCGGAGAAAGAGATGCGGAGGGTCGCCTGGGAGTACGACAAGGACGGCACCTGGCCGCAGGACATCATCGACCAGGCCTGGGAAGTCGGCCTGATGAACACCCACATCCCCGAGGCCTACGGCGGTCCCGGCCTCGACTACCTCTCCGGCTGCCTGATCGAGGAGGAGATGGGTTGGGGTTGCTCGGGCATCGGCACCTCGCTGATGGCCAACGGGCTCGCCTCGGCGCCCGTCACTCTGGGCGGCTCCGAGGAGACCAAGAAGAAGTACCTCGGGATGCTGACCGAAGACAAGAAGCTGGCCTCCTTCTGCCTGACCGAGCCCGACGCCGGCTCCGACGTCTCCGGCATGAAGACGCGCGCCGTCAAGAAGGGCGACAAGTACGTCCTCACCGGCTCCAAGTGCTTCATCACCAACGGCAGCTACGCCGACTGGTTCACCGTCTACGCCAAGACCGATCCCGAGGCCGGCCACCGCGGCATCAGCGCCTTCGTCGTCGACGCCGACTCCCCGGGGGTCACGGTCGACAAGAAGGAGGACAAGATGGGCCAGCGGGCGTCCAACACCGCGACCATCTCCTTCGACGAAGTCGAGGTTCCGGCCGAGAACCTCCTCGCCGAGGAAAACAAGGGTTTCAAGCTGGCGATGATGACCCTCGACCGCACCCGCCCCGGCGTCTCGGCGATGGCGGTCGGGATCGGCCGCGCCGCCCTGGAGTACTCGACCGAGTACTCCAAAGAAAGGATCCAGTTCGGCGTGCCGATCGCCATGCACCAGGCGATCCAGTTCATGATCGCCGACATGGCGACCAAGGTCGAGGCGGCCCGCCTGCTCGTCTGGAACTCGGCGATCATGCTGGACCAGGGCGTGCGCAACAGCAAGGTCTCCTCGATGGCCAAGCGCTTCGCCGCCGACTCGGCGATGGAGATCACCGTCGATGCCGTCCAGGTCTACGGCGGCTACGGCTTCATCAAGGAGTACCCGGTCGAGAAACTGATGCGCGACGCGAAGATCATGCAGCTCTACGAGGGGACCAGTCAGATTCAGCGCCTCGTGATCGCCAAAGAAGTGCTGCTGCCCCGCCAGGCAAACGAGCCGACCCCCGAGGCCGAAGCCGCCGCCAAGGCGTCGGAGGGCAGTCAGGCCGAGCAGGCAGCCGCGACGGTTTAGCTCTCAGCCTCGCTTCTTTGCCGACGGGCCGAAGAGTCCACTCCGAGTGGCCTTTTCGGCCCGTCGGTGTTTGTCGTCCGGCGCGAGCGCTTAGGATCGCCCCGATGGAGACCTCCGGCGCGCCCGCGAAGCGACTCGAGCCGGGTCGCGTCCTCAGCGAGACGTTCTCGGTCTATCGAGACAACTTCGGACCGCTGCTGGGCAGCGCGCTCGTCGTCTTCGCCGTCGTCGAACTGGTCTCGGCGGTCCTCTACGAGGCGGGCGGCGTCGGCGCCGGTCTAATCGCGTTCGTCCTCACCCTCGCCGGTCACGGGCTCTACACGGGCGTCGTCGTCAAGCTCGTCCAGGACGTTCGGGACGGACGCCGCGACAGTACCGTCGGCGACCTCTTCTCCGCCGCCGCGCCGGCGATCCTCTCGTTGGTCGTCTTCACCGTGCTCTACACGCTCGGAGTCGCGGTCGGCTTCGTCTTGCTGGTCGTGCCGGGACTCATCCTGCTGACGATCTGGGCGCTCGGCCCACCGGCGATCGTCGTCGAGCGAATCGGCCCGATCGAGGCCTTCGGCCGCAGCCGTCGGCTCGTCAAGGGTGTCGGATGGTCGGTCTTCCTCGTCCTCTTCGTGGCGTTCGTGATCGCCGTTGCGGTGAGCGCCGCTCTGGCGGCGATCGGGTTGGCTCTTGCCGATGGTGTCGCGGCCGTCTACGTAACCGGCGTGCTCGCCAGCGCGCTGACCGCCCCGATCGCCGCCCTGGCCGCGGCGATCATGTACTTCGAGCTGGGTGGGGGCGTCAGCGCGGAGCCGCAGCCGGGCTTTGACGAGCCGCCTTCTGCCGCTTGACCTTGTCGAGCTCGACCTTGCGCAGGCGCACCGACTCGGGCGTCACTTCGACGCACTCGTCATCGCGCAGGAACTCGAGCGCCGCCTCCAGCGAGAGCCGTTTCGGCGGGGAGAGGCGGACCAGCACGTCGGCTGAGGCGGCCCGCATGTTGGTCTGCTGCTTTTCCTTGATCGCATTGACGTCGAGGTCCTCGGGCCGGCTGCTCTCGCCGACGATCATTCCCTCGTAGACCTCCTCGCCCGGCCCGACGAAGAGCGTGCCTCGCTCCTGCAGGCTCAGCAGCGCGTAGCTGGCGCTGCTGCCGCGGCGGTCGGCGACGAGCGATCCCGTTCCCCGCGTCCGCAGCTCGCCGGCCCAGCGCTCCCAGCGGTCGAAGACATGGTGCATGAGGCCGGCACCGCGGGTCTCGGTGAGGAACTCGGTCCGCAGGCCGATCAGGCCGCGCGCCGGAACCAGGTAGTCCATGCGGACCCAGCCGGTGGCGTGGTTGACCATCTGCTCGAGCCGGCCCTTGCGCCCGGCCAGAAGCTGGGTGACGGCCCCGACATGCTCCTCGGGCACGTCGACGGTCAGCCGTTCGACCGGCTCGTGCACCTTGCCGTCGATCTCGCGCGTGATCACCCGTGGCTGGCCGGCGGTCAGCTCGAACCCTTCGCGCCGCATCATCTCGAGCAGGACGACCAGCTGCAGCTCGCCGCGCCCCTGCACCTCCCAGGCGTCGGGCCGTTCGGTGTCGCGAACGCGGATCGAGACGTTGCCAACCAGCTCGGCGTCGAGCCGGGAACGGATCTGGCGCGCCGTCAGCTTGCTGCCCTCGGACCCCGCGAGCGGCGACGTGTTGATTCCGACCACCATCGAGAGCGACGGCTCGTCGACGGCGATCACCGGCAGCGGCCGTGGATCGTCGGAATCGGCGAGCGTCTCGCCGATCGTCACCTCTTCGAGCCCGGCGACGGCGATGATCTCTCCTGGCCCCGCCTCCTGTGCGGCGACCCGGTCGAGCGCCTCGGTGACGTAGAGCTCGCTGACCGTCGCGCGCTGAATCGAGCCGTCGCGTCGGCACCAGGCGATCGATTGGCCGGCGCGAACGGTGCCGTTGCGGACTCGGCAGAGCGCGAGTCGGCCAACGTAAGGATCGGCGTCGAGGTTGGTGACGTGGGCCTGGAAGGGATGGCCGGGGTCGTGCTCGGGAGCGGGGATCCTCTCCAGCATCAGGTCGCGGAGAGCGGACAGGTCACTACCCTCGACTCCCTCTTCGAGCGAGGCCCAGCCGGCTTTGGCGTTCGTGTAGACGATCGGAAAATCGATCTGCTCGTCGTCGGCGCCCAGGTCCATGAACAGCTCGTAGACCTCGTCGACCACCTCGGCGATGCGGGCGTCGGGGCGGTCGACCTTGTTGACGACGAGAATCACGGGCAGCTTCGCCTCGAGCGCCTTGCGCAGCACGAAGCGCGTCTGGGGCAGGGGCCCCTCGGAGGCGTCGACGAGGAGCAGTACCCCGTCGACCATCGTCAGGCCCCGCTCGACCTCGCCGCCGAAGTCGGCGTGCCCCGGCGTGTCGACGATGTTGAGCTTGACGTCGCCATAGCGGACGGCCGTGTTCTTGGCGAGGATCGTGATCCCCTTCTCGCGCTCGAGGTCCATCGAGTCCATGACGCG
>DATABM010000119.1:0-4708 GCA_036259555.1 Solirubrobacterales bacterium | reverse complement strand
GCAGGTCCAGGAGATGAAGGACGGCAAGAAGATCGAGAAGGAGCAGCGGACGATGCCGGGCTACCTGCTCGTCAACATGAACCTGACCGACGACTCGTGGGGGCTGGTCAAGAACACGCCTGGCGTCACGGGCTTCGTCGGACCCTCGCAGAAGCCGATGCCGCTGAGCCAGCCTGTCGATCTCCGAGATCAACGAGGACGCCGCCAAGCTCAAGGTGCTGGTATCCATCTTCGGGCGCGAGACTCCCGTCGAGGTCGGTTTCGACCAGGTGAAGAAGATCTGACATGGCCAAGAAGGTGATGACACTCATCAAGCTGCAGGTGCCGGGCGGCAACGCCAACCCGGCGCCTCCGGTCGGTCCTGCGCTCGGCCAGCACGGCGTGAACATCATGGAGTTCTGCAAGGCGTTCAACGCCCAGACCCAGGGCGAGGGCGGCACGATCGTCCCGGTCGAGATCACGGTCTACGAGGACCGCTCGTTCACGTTCATCACCAAGACGCCGCCGGCCGCGGTCCTGATCAAGCAGGCCGCCGGCATCTCGAAGGGCTCGGGCGAGCCGAACCGCGACAAGGTCGCTCAGATCACCCGCCAGCAGGCGCGCGACATCGCGGAGCGCAAGATGCCCGACCTCAACGCCAACGACCTCGACCAGGCCACCAAGATCATCGAGGGCACCGCCCGCTCGATGGGCGTGGAGGTCTCCTAGCCATGGCCAAGCACGGCAAGCGCTACGTCGACAACCTCGCCAAGGTCGACCGCGAGCGGGAGTACTCGCCGACCGAGGCCGTCGCCCTGATCAAGGGATTCGCCACCGGCAAGCTCGACGAGACCGTCGAGGTCCACATCCGGACCGGGCTCAACGTTCGCCACGCCGACGAGCAGCTGCGCGGCACGATCTCGCTGCCGCACGGCCTCGGCCGCGAGATGACCGTCGCCGTGTTCGCCAAGGGCGACAAGGCGCGTGAGGCGACCGAGGCCGGCGCCGACCACGTCGGCGACGACGATCTCGCCAAGAAGGTCGAGGAGGGCTTCACCGACTTCGACGTCGCGATCGCCACGCCGGACATGATGCCCGCCGTCGGCCGGCTCGGCCGGGTGCTCGGCCCGCAGGGCAAGATGCCGAATCCCAAGGTGGGCACGGTCACCAACGACGTCGCCAAGGCCGTCTCCGAGGCCAAGGCGGGCAAGATCGAGTACCGGACCGACCGCACCGCGATCGTCCACATGCCGATCGGCAAGGCGAGCTTCGAGGCGGGCGCGCTCGTCGACAACTACTCGGCGCTGCTCGACGAGATCAATCGCGCCAAGCCCGCGTCGGCCAAGGGCCGCTACATCCACACCGTGACGATCACGACGACGATGGGGCCGGGCGTCAAGGTCGATCCCAGCGCGACCGCGGACAGCGGCGCGGAGGTCGCGGCTGCTGTAGCCTGAGCGGCACAGTTTTCTGCCCGAGACCCTCGGCGGGCCGCATGAGCGGCCGGAAGACCGAGGCAGGTGGAGCCCCCGAGACTCGAAGTCCGTTCTCTGGAGCCCGCCTGCAGGTGGGCTCTTTCGATCAGAGAGACGAGAACGGAATGAACAGGGACGACAAGGCAGCGGTCATCGATCAGGTGGCCGAGCAGATCCAGGAGTCGCAGGCGATCTTCGCCGTCGACTACCGCGGGATCACCGTTTCGCAGGCGGCGGAGCTGCGCGCCCGGCTGCGCGAGGCGGACGCCACCCTGCGGGTGGTCAAGAACACGCTTACCGAGCGTGCGGCTGACAAGGCCGGCGCGGAGGCCCTCAAGGGCTTCCTCGACGGGCCGACCGCCTTCACGTTCGTCCGCGGCGACGCCGCGGTGGCCGCGAAGGCGCTTGCCGCGTTCCGCAAGGAGCACGAGCTGCTCGACTTCAAGGGCGGCACGATGGACGGAGGCGCCGTCAGCGCCGACGACATCCTGGCGATCTCGAAGCTGCCGTCGCGCGACGCGCTGCACGGCCAGCTCGTAGGGGTGCTCGCGTACCCGATCGGCGGGCTCGCGCGCACGCTCAACCAGCTCATCCAGGGCCTCGCCGTTCAGCTCGGGCAGATCGCCGAGCAGGGCCTGGTGGGCGGCGACGCTCCAGCCGCCGAGGCCGAGGCTCCGGCCGAGGACGAGGAGTCCGCAGCTGAGCCGGACACGACTGAGGAGGCCGAGGCGCCAGCCGCCGGGGCCGAGCAGAACGACGAGGCATCCGCCGAGCCGTCGGCGGCGGACGCCGAGCAAACCGACAAGCCCTCCGAGGGCGATCAAGAGAAGGAGGGCTGAAATGGCCACCAGCACTGAGGAGTGGATCGACGAGCTGAAGAGCATTTCGGTGCTCGAGCTCTCTGAGCGGATCAAGGCGCTCGAGGAGGCGTTCGGCGTCTCAGCCGCGGCGGTAGCCGCCGCAGCCCCCGCCGCGGCCGGGGCAGGTGCCAACGGCGACGCCGGCGGCGCCGAGGAGTCGACCACGGTCGACGTCGTGCTGACGTCCGCGGGCGACAAGAAGATCCAGGTCATCAAGGTCGTGCGCGCCGCGACCGGTCTCGGCCTCAAGGAGGCCAAGGCCCTCGTCGACGAGGCGCCGAAGCCCATCAAGGAGGGCATCGAGCGCGACGAGGCCGACAAGCTCAAGGGCGAGATCGAGGAGGCCGGCGGAGCCGTCGAGCTCAAGTAGCCAGCCGTCCCCCGAAGCGCTCGGAAGGGCCGCCCTCGTGGCGGCCCTTCCGCGTTTCGGGCCCGTGCCGCTGGGGTACCCGTCCGGCCGGATGGGACTCGGACAGATCACCAGCACCGTCACCGCGCCCGTGAGGATCGGCCTGTCGGCCGGCGAGCTGGCGCTCGAGGTCGCGCTCGGCGTGGTCCGCGGGACGCGCCGCGCGCTGGAGCGCGACGGGGACGGCGCGGCACGGCAGCCGAGCTGGCCGCCTCCGCCGCCCGCGCCGTCGCGCGAGCCGGCGCACGTGCCGCGCCCGCGTTCTACGAACGGATCGTCGGCGTCGACGACCGCGGCGCCGCCGAAGCGCCGCCCCGAGGCCGTCGAGCCCCCGCCGCCGGTTCCGCCGGCCCAGGCATTGGGAGACGCGGTTCCCGTGATTCCTCCGCCGCCCGGCGCGAAGGAGGTCGACGACGCTCCCGAGCCGGTCGCGGAGTTCAGCGAGTCCGGCGCGGAGGACGGAGCCGGCGCCGAGGTCCGTGTCGATCCGCCTTGGGACGGCTACGACAAGATGACCGCCGCCCAGATCCAGCAGCGACTCGCGAAGGCCGACCGCGAGGTCGTCGCGGCGGTGTCGCTCTACGAGGGCATGCAGCGTGGCCGTCGCTCGGTCGTCGGCGCGGCGGAGCGCCGGCTGCGGGCGCTCAGCGGGCCCTCCGCGAGCTGACCGGACCGGCGGCTAGACCGACGTCTTGAAGACGAGGTCGTAGAAGGCGGCCCCGAGCGCCAGCGCCGCGAATCCCCAGAGCAGTGCCCAGCCGACGCGCTCGCCGGGCTTCATCTGCGGCCGAGCGATCCCGAAGATCAGCACCAGCTCGAGGACGACGCTCGCCGCCAGGAAGATCGCGATGTCGAACTCGCCGGTGAACGCGCCGACGACCAGGAGGATCAGCGGGACGATCACCGCCGCGCCGGTCGCCGAGAGCACGAACACGACCAGCTCGTTGAACGGATCGCGGTAGAGGCGCTCGCGCGGATCGAGTGCGGCGCCGAGACGGTCCTGTGTGGTTCCAGCCTCCATCTCGGCGAAACTTATCCCCCGCCGGTTGAGGCTTGCAACCTCGTCTGCCGATACGGAGCCCATGCGACGATTCCGAATTGGCTGGGACCTGACCAAGAAGAGCTGGAGCCTGCTCCGCGAGCGTCCGGGCCTGTCCGCTTTTCCGATCGTCGGCGGCCTCCTCGCGCTGTTGGCGACCGTGGCCGTCGCCGGACCGGGCCTCTACCTGCTCGACACCGAGAGCCAGGTCCCGGGAGCGATCCTCGTCGCGCTCGGCCTCTACCTCGCCTCGCTGGTGAGCACCTACTTCGCCGTCGGCCTCGCCGCCGCGGCCGACCGTGCCTTCCGCGGCGAGGAGGTCTCGCTGGCCGATGGCCTCGCCGTCTCGCGTCGGCGCTTCGGTGCGATCGCCGGCTGGGCCTTCGTGTCCACCGTCGTCGGCCTGCTGATCTCGGCGCTCCAGAGCCAGCGCGGCCTCGCCGGCCCGATCGTCGGAGCCCTCGGCGGCGCCGCCTGGGGCCTGATCACCTTCCTCGCCGTCCCGGTGATCGCACTCGAGGGCACGGGCCCGATCGAGACCATCCGCCGCTCCGCCTCGCTGTTCCGCGAGCGCTGGCGCGGCCAGGTGACCGGCAACGTCGCCATCGGCGGCGCCGTCACCCTGCTCGGCGTCCTCCCCGGAGTCCTGCTCACGATCGCCGGCATCGCCCTCTGGACGAGCGACGGCAACGGCGGCGAGACCGCCGCCGGCATGTTCCTCGTGCTCGCCGGCGTCACCCTCTTCACCGTCAGCTCCGTCGTCGCCCACGCGCTCAAGCAGCTCTTCGGCGTCGCCCTCTACCGCTACACCGCCGACAACGAAGTTGTTGCCGGCTTCACAGAGAACGAGCTCGCCTCAGCCGTGCGCACCCGCTGAAGCCAAGGCCGTCAACCGCCGCGCCGAGTCTCAGCGGTCGAATGCGATGTTCCTCAGAGGAGCGTTAGG